>NZ_DOTK01000002.1:0-43772 GCF_003521185.1 Brevibacillus sp. | reverse complement strand
GCTATCGCCCATGCTGGGCGCACGAAAAAAAGCCCAGGACCATTCACAGTCCTGGGCATGTTTATGTGATTAGATTAGGAAACAGCCACCAAAGCATCCAGCGCAATCAGCGCTTCTGCCTCAATCGCTTTTGCCATCGCATCGGTATGCGGGTTGTACGAAGCAAGCAAATCGGCATCCGCATAGCCGTCAATCGCCAAAATCGCTCCGGCCTTCATTCCGCGCAATACCGCGATGACGAACAGGGCGGAATTTTCCATCTCGACCGCGAGCACCCCGGCTTTTTGGTACAGCTTGTGCGGAAACTCCAGAACGCCACTGTAGAACACATCCAGCGTCAGCGTAATTCCCTCTGCTACGGGAAGTCCGGCCTCGTTTGCTTCTGCTGCTGCCACCAGTGCATCCGCCACGCGGCGATTGGCGACTGCCGGGAAACCCGGAGGAACGAGCTGGCTGGTCAGTCCGTCCTGACGCACGACAGCCGAGCTGATGACGAGGCTGCCAGGCTCGATTTCTTTTTGGTACGATCCTGCCGTACCTACGCGAATGATGACCTGCACGCCACCTTTTGCCAACTCCTCAAAACATACGGCAGCACCCGGCGAACCGACGCCGTGGCTGACTACGGCAACCTCCGTGCCTTTCCACGTCCCGGCATAGCTGTGATACTCGCGATTTTCTCCGATGGACCGATGGTTGTCCAGCTTGGCGGCAATCAAGGCAGCCCGTTTTGGATCTCCACATACGATGACACGCTTCGGCAACTGTTCCGGATCTACTTTCAAGTTCGTAAGCATCTCAATCAAACTCCTTTTTCTCCCATTCGTCTTCGGGAATCGGCAGCGCTTCACCGGAGAACCGCTCTTCGCGGAACGGGTCTGCGATCAGGTGAAAGCCGTTTTGCTCCCAAAATCCGGGGGTGTTTTCCGAAATAAACTCAATGCCTCGCAGCCACTTCACGCTTTTCCAGAAGTACAGGTGCGGCACAGTCAGGCGCAAAGGCCAGCCATGCTTGTCCGTCAGCGGCTCTCCGTCGAAGGAGTGGGCCAACAGCACGTCAGGGCGCATCAAGTCAGCGAGCGGCACGTTCGCCGTATAGTCGTGATCGCCGTGCAGCATGACGTACGATGCCTGCGGCACTACCCCGATTGCCTGCAAAAAGTCGCAGAACCGCACGCCTGTAAATGCATTGTCAAAACGCGACCAGCGCGTCACGCAGTGAATATCGCTGGTCACGGTGACTTGCGGCATCTCCATGATTTGCTCGTAGCTCAGTGTAACTTCGCGATCTACCTCGCCAAACACGCGCAATGTCCATTCCTTCATGTCGTAAACCGGGACTTCTCCCTCATGCAAAATCGGAAAGCGCTCGGTCAAAATTTGTCCTGGCGGAAGCCTTTTTGCCAGTGCCGGGTCGACTGCGGGCACTTTCATCCGTTTGATCCGATCTGCCTTGTTCATGTTGCGTCCCCCCTTTTCTTCGCTGACTGTTCTTTGTTAACGGGTGCTCTGCTGATTGTTGCTCGCCGCCTGCATGCGCTCTTTCAGGAAGAACATCGCGGCAACCGTGAGCAAATACGGCAGCATGGAAGTGAATTGCGTTGGCAGCGAGAAGCCTTGCAGACGAATGCTCAGCGCATCCATCAAGCCAAACAAAAAGCTCGACGCCAGTATTCCGATTGGATGGGACTGCCCCATCATCATCGCCACCAAAGCGATAAAGCCGCGTCCGGCGGTCATGCCCTCGGAGAACATCGTCACCTGGCCCAACGAAAGCTGTGCTCCTGCAAGCCCGCACAAAGCGCCGCAGATGACGATAGCCAGCACCTGCAAGCCCGTTACTTTCAACCCGAGGCTGCGAGCCGCAACCGGATTCGATCCGACGGCAAGAACCCGAAAACCAGTGACAGTCTTGTAAAAGAACACATAAAGCGCAATCGCAGCCAAAAACGCGAAATAAACAAGCGGAGAATGCCCGGAAAATACCTCGCCGACACCCGGAATATCTTTGATCACAGGGATGTCCCACTTCGGCAAGCCCGCCATATCTTTATCGTAAAAAGCCCCTTTGACGCCAAAAATCGCCCGCAGCGCAAACGTCGTCAGACCGAGCGCGAGGAAATTGATCGCTACCCCGACGACGATCTCGTTTGCTTTGAGCTTGATCGTCATATAGGCAAACAACAGAGCGAACAAAACACTCGTCAACGCCGCAATCAAGATCGCCAGAAACAAATTCCCGGTAAAGTGGTTGCCAACGATCGCGGAAAAGGCTCCGGCCAGCACCATGCCTTCCAGCCCCACATTAAAAATGCCTACACGCGAGCACAGCGCTCCGCCCAAAGCAGCCAGCAATATCGGTGTCACCATGCGAATGGTAGAACTGACGAGGGACCAATCAAGCAGCTCCATGCGATTCTCCCCCTTTTGCTTTCCGCTGTTTCCACCAGTCGTAGCTGAATTTTGCCGAAATAAACAGGATCAGCACTGCCGAGATGACGCTTGCCAACTCCAACGGCACGTCTGTGTTCCGCTCCACGCCCATCGCTCCAGTCTGAAAAGCAGCCAGCAGGATCGAGGTAAAAATAATCCCGACCGGATGGGAGTTTGCCAAGAGCGTCGCCATCAGGCCCGTCCAGGCGAAGTTCGGTACAGTCAAAGCGCCATCGACAAAACGGTAGTGCGCCCCCAGCACCTCGACCGTCCCTGCCAGGCCCGCCAGACCACCGCTGGCAAACATGCCTGTCAGCATGACGCGGATGCGGTTGATCCCCCCGTATTGAGCGAACAACGGGTTTTGCCCGAGCATTTTCACTTCATAGCCGAACGGCGTAAAGCGGATGACCCAGAACAGGATCAAAGCGCCGACAATGGCAAACAAAAACCCGGCGTGCACGCTCATCCCTGCGAACAGCTTGGGAAGCCAGACGCTCTTGTCCAGCATGACCGTTTGCGCCAAAGCTGCCGAACCAGTCCTGTCCCGAAACGGCTCCGTGACCAGATAGCTGGCAAACAAGACGGCAATGTAGTTGAACAGCAAGGAAGAAATCAGCAGCGGAATCCGAAACCGCGCTTCCATGATGCCCGGCAATAGCCCCCAAAGCCCGCCAACGACCATTCCCGTCACAATCGCAGCCACCAGCTTCACGATTCCCGGCGCCGGCAAGTAAATGGCTACCAGCGTAGCACTGATAGCGCCAAGCACCATCTGTCCTTCTGCCCCCAGATTGAATACTCCCGCCCGAAAAGCAAGCGACAGCCCCAGGGCGATCAGCATGATCGGTGTTGCTCTCGCCAACGTGGAAACGAAGAAGTAAAAGCTTCCAAATGCTCCCTTCCACATTTCCTGATAGGTGCCCAAGATCGATTCCCCTACCGATGCGATGACGAGCGCCCCGATCAACAGGCCGATGACAATCGCCAAAAGCGGCTGAACCAGTGATTTACACAGCTCTTTGATTGCTGCCATGAACGCTTCCTCCCGCCATTAACACGCTGATTTTTTCCTCGGTTGCCTCTTTGCGCGAAAGCTCTCCGGCGATCCGCCCTTTGTACATCACCAAAATGCGATCCGACAGCGCCAAAATTTCCGACAGCTCGGATGACACCAGCAAAATTCCGTCTCCTGCGTTGCGCTTGTCGATCAGCGCCTGATGGATGTACTCCATCGCTCCGATATCGACACCGCGCGTCGGCTCAGCCGCGATCAAAAACGGGGTTTCATGCCCCAGCTCCCGCGCGACGATCAGCTTCTGCAAATTTCCGCCCGACAAATTCCCGGCAAGCTCCTGAAGCTGCCGCGAACCAGTCTTGATCGCGAATCGCTCCACCCAGCCAGTCACAACCTGGCGAAACGCTTCCCGCAGTACGATGCCGCGCCGATTGAATGCAGGCTTGCGCTGATAGCCCATCAACGCGTTCTCTTCGACACTTTCCAGCTTGGCGGTTCCCCACATATAACGATCCTCGGGAATATGGGCCAGACCCGCTTCCCGGATTGTCGCCACAGATTTGTTGGTGACGTCCTTGCCGCCCAACCGCACCGTTCCCTCCTGTGCCGCCCGCAAACCGCTCACGGCTTGCAGCAACTCGGACTGACCGTTGCCAGAAACTCCGGCAATTCCCACGATCTCGCCGTGATGGACGGTAAAGCTGACCCGGTCGAGCAACGTCTGCTTTTCGCGCACCGACAAATTTTCCACCTGCAAAAGCGGCCCCTGCTCCAAAGCGACGCGCTCACTCAGCTCTTGCAGCTCGCGGCCGACCATCAACCGGGCCAAATCGTCCACATTTGTCTGCTCACGCGCAACCGTACCCGTCACCTTGCCGCCGCGCAGCACCGTGATGCGATCTGCTACCTCCATTACCTCCTGGAGCTTGTGCGTAATCAAAATCACGCTTTTCCCGCTCTCCGCCAGATTGCGAATCGTTTGCAGCAAGTCGCGAACCTCCAGCGGAGTCAACACAGCGGTCGGTTCGTCCAGCACGATGATGTCTGCGCCCTGGTACAGCACTTTCAAAATCTCGACCCGCTGCTGTTCTCCCACCGAGCAATTAGACACTTTTGCCTGTGGATCAATCGGAATACGGAACTTTTCGCTTAGCTCGCGCACTTTTTGCACAGCGTCATGGCGGCGGAAAAACCCGGCCTGCTGCGGTTCGTAGCCAATCACGATGTTTTCGGCCACGCTGAACTCGCCGAACAGCATGAAGTGCTGGTGCACCATCCCGATTCCGTTGCCAATGGCGTCCTGTGGCCCGCGAAAAGCGACCGGCTTGCCGTTTAGCACGATATCGCCGGACGTAGGCTGCTCCATGCCGTACAACATCCTCATCAACGTCGTCTTGCCCGCTCCGTTCTCACCGACGATCGCGTGCACTTCTCCGGCAGCAAGCGAGAACGAGACCTTGTCGTTTGCAATAAAATCTCCGTATTTCTTGGTCATGGCGCGCATTTCCAAACGATAGGTCATCCTTGCTCCCCCTTCTTTACGCTTTCCTTTCGCATATAAGGAAGACCGACTACACAGCCGTAGTCGGTCACAATCAAGCTCTGTGCACTAGCTTTTAGAACGAATCCGGCACTTTGCGGGTACCAGCAATGATCTCTTCACTGATCGCTTTTACTTTGTCCACAACTTCCTGGCCGATGAAAGCGTTCAGCGGTGTTTTGCTTTCGTGAGTCACATACGTTACGCCTACGCCTTTTTCTTTCAATCCGTAGTTGACGACACCTGGTTTGAAAGAACCTTCCACAAACGATTTCACGGTTTCATACGCTGCTGCGTCTGTCCCTTTCAGTTGGGACAATACGATGTGCTCAGGGTCAATCGTCGTGCGGTCAACGTCTTGTCCTGCTGTAAAGAAGCCTTTTTCCTTCGCGGCTTCGAATACGCCGAGATCGCCTACCGCAGCTGCTCCGTTGATGAAGTCAGCGCCTTTGGATGCTTGCAGCAGAGCCAGCTCTTTCGCTTTTGCCGGGTCAGTGAAGCTGCCCACGTAGTTTACCAGAAATTCTGCATTCGGATTGGTCGATTTCAAGCCTTCCTGGAATCCGCCTGTCCATTTTTTCAGAAGCGGAATGTCCATTGCGACAACCATGCCGACTTTGTTTGTTTTCGTGGCAAGACCTGCCGCCGCCCCCATCAGGTAAGCTGCTTCCTGCTCGCGGAAAGTAACGCTGCGCACATTTGGCAAGTCCACTACTGTATCAATAATCGCGAAGTTGCGATCAGGGTTTTCTGCGGCTACTTTTTTCAGTGCGTCTTCTGCTTCAAAAGAAGAAGTGATGATCAGGTCGTAGTTTTCCGCTACGGCTACGCGCAAGTTCTCTTCGATCGCACCATGGTCAGTCGACTCGATGCTTTTTACTTCCGCGCCAAATTCTTGTCCTGCTTTTTTCGCGCCCTCGTCCATTTGCTGGAAGAATGGGTTCACGCCGATTTTTTCCGGCAAAATCAAGGCAACGCGTTTCTTCGCTGCACCTTCTTGTCCTGCCGCTTGCTCTTTCGGCTTATCAGTCGATGCGTTCCCGGCAGGTGCATTCCCGCCTGCTGAACAACCCGCAGCCAAAACAGCAAAAGTAGTCAATGCCAACAACAACTTCTTCATGGTGTCTTTCTCCCCTATCTGAACGTTCTCCGTTTTCTCTATCCTAACCATAATGTACGGTTTTTCGACAAAAAGATCAATACCAAACACGAATATTTCACATTAAAATTATTTTATCGTTCGTTATTCTCCCTCTGTCCATCCTCCCCTTCTAACGAAAAAAAACTCTTCCCGAAGGAAGAGTTTGCGTCCGAAGCCGTCCTCTTCCTCATCTGTCAAAACCCCGGTACAGGTTTTGCAGGAATTGGCACCTTTCTGTACATGTCTCGCATGTCCAGTGGTTGCCGGGCTTCATAGGGCCAGTCCCTCCGCCGCTCTCGATAAGGTAGATCATCTATTGAGTTACAATGAACTTATTCTAGCAGAACGCTCTGAAAAAGCAATTGTTTTTTCAGATTGTTTCCGCCAGTTTGTTTATTTCGTTTGAAAGGTTTGCTGGAGTCGATGCGACAGGTTGCTAAGCTCACCCAGCTCTTCGGTAATTTCCCGCACCTTTTGATGCTGATTTTCTGCGGTGGCAAAAAGCTCTTCCAGGTTGGCAACCGATTGTTCGGTGACGGCCGTAATCGTCGACATCTCCATCGCCACTTCGCCTGAACGCATTTTGACCCGGTTCATGCTGGAACCGACATGCTCGGCCGCTTGCAGGAATGCCACCATGCCGGAGCGGACTGCCTCGATCGAAGCCACCGTTTTTACAGCCAGCTCCTGTCCTTTGGCTACAGACGCCTCTCCGTTGCTGATTTGCTGCACAGCGTTCTCGCTCTCCTGATGGAGCGATTTGAGAATTTCCGTAATCTCCTGGGTAGCGGTCGCGCTTTGCTCAGCCAGCTTGCGCACTTCGTCAGCTACTACAGCGAAACCGCGTCCATGCTCGCCAGCCCGCGCTGACTCGATGGCGGCGTTGAGCGCCAAAAGATTCGTTTGCGTAGCAATCTGGTTGATCGCTCCCACGATTTCTTCTACCCGGTTCGCCTGGCGATTGAGCTGGTGAATCGTCGCAGCAGCCACATTGACCGCAGACACGATCTGTTCCATTTGCTGCGAAAGCTCGTTCATCATGCCCACACTGTCTTTCAGGCGCTGGTTGTTTTGATCGGACTCGCTCTTCATCGCATTCGTCTGCGTCGTTACCGCCACGATCTCCTGGTCGATCGACTGCACCTCTTCTTCGATCTTCACAGTCGAATTGGCCTGCGATTCCATGCCAGTCGCAACTTCGCGAAACGCAATCATCATCTCGTCCGTATTGCGTTTCGTTCCTTCGGCATGCTCGTGCACATGCTCTGTCGTGCGGTCAATCTGCCCCGTCATCTGTTGAATATGTACGAGCATTTCTCCCAGACGGCGTTCTTTTTCCTCTGCTTCCTGTCGGGCGATATTCGCCTTGCTGAGAGAAGCTTGTCCAGCCAGACAGAGGTACGTTACAGCCCCCATCATCATGAGGATCGCTACAATCCGCAGCACCAGATTCAGTTCCGTGAAGTCGCCGCTAAAAATTTCGTAGGAGCCTGTATAAAAGCCGACCAGAGTCACAACAATCTGCGCGATTCCCGCCGACACTACCAGCTTCCAGTCGAGGTAGGCTGCCAAAAATCCCATGACAATGAATGCGAGAAAAGTTACCTCTGGATAGGTAGTAAAGTGATCGAATGAGATCGCGTAAAACATGAGTCCAATCGCTACCAAGTAACGAATGACATGACTGTCCCTTTTGATGAAGTAAAACGGTGACACAATGAGGGTGACCAGCAATCCGAGGGACGTCACTTTCCAGAAGTTTGCATCGACCTGATAAGCAATCAGTCCCGCCATCCACAGGTGGTTCCATAGGATAAAAATCATAAAGCCTTCTTTGTCCGTCAAGGTGTTACGAACCAATTGAATCATAAGTGCCCCCCTTTTCCTGTTACTTATGTATCGGATTCTTTAACCATTATATCGCGTGCAGATTGACTAATTTGTGAAAAAAGTGAGAACAGCCAAAACGATTGGAGAATAGGCTACTATCATCTCCCCTTATTTTAAGCTATTTGGAAAGGAACTGGAACTGTGGAAGAACAACTCAATCTGTTGCCAGCCACTGTGCTGACGCGGACCATCAACCGTCCGAACACCACGATTTACTACCCGCAGCTGGCAGGGCTGGCCAACCAGCAGGCGGAAAAAGACATCAACCGGGCCATTTTGCAAACGGTGCAAGGCTTGATCCACGAGCAGCAACGAGTGCAGGTGCCGGGAAATACACAGATGCAAGGCAGCTTTGAAATCAAGACGAATGAACGCGGCATTTTCAGCGTGACACTCAGCAACTACGCGTACACCCCGCAAATGGCTCACGGAATGACTTTTCTCGGGTCTGTAACAGCCAATACCCAGACAGGCAAGCTCTACACCTTGCGCGATCTGTTCAAGCCCGGCAGCGACTACGTCACGGTCCTGTCGGAAAACATCAAGCGACAAATCAAAGAGCGCGATATTCCTACTTTAGGTAATTTTACCACAATCAAGCCAGATCAGGACTTCTATCTCGCAGACAAATCACTTGTTATTTATTTCCAATTGTATGAAATCACGCCTTATTACGTCGGGTTTCCGATGTTCCCGATCTCCGTCTACGACTTGCAGTCGATTATAGACGAATCTGGCCCGCTCGGCATTTTGTCCGCCAGTTAAAAGTAGTGAACAACTGAACGCAAAATCGTGTGTGCACAAAGCTGAGCGACGGGGAACGACTGTCATCAGCTTTGTTTTTTGTTCGGAAAAATGCCTTTTTTACATTCGAATAAACATTTACTTATATGTCATTACCTGCTACTATTTTATTTGTACATATTTACTTAAGCAATCAAGCGCATCGTATCGAACCAGTTTTTTCTGGAGGTCTGATATTCATGCAACACTACGGTCACAAGATCGGCCAAACTGCCAGAGTTTTCAGTAAAACCTTGAATGGAATCATGTCGCCCATGGGATTATATAGCTCGCAATGGAGCATCATTCTCTGCCTGCACTACCGCAGCTCGCTGACGCAGGTGCAGTTGAGCAATTACTTGAACGTGGAGGCCCCTACCATTACGCGGACATTGACCCGGCTGGAGGAAATGGGCTGGATCATCCGCTCCGAGGGTGACGACAAGCGGGAACGGTACGTCTCGCTCTCGCCAGCCGCTATCGAGCGCTTCCCCGAGTGGCTGCAAGCTGCCCGCGACCTGGAAGACGTCGCCCTGCGCGATTTGGATGAGAGCGAGTTGGCTGTCTTTAATCGGGTGCTGAAAAAGATGACGGAAAACTTGAATACGATTGCATAAAAGGGCCTCTACCTAAACACATCGCTGTTCAGGTAGAAGCCCTTCTTCTTTTATTAGCTCATCCGTTTGACCATGCTGCGCGCCATCCAGACGCCTGCCGCTCCCGCCTGCGCCAAGCCGCGTGTGATTCCCGCGCCGTCGCCACCGCAGAACAGTCCTTTGATCTCTGTTTCAAACTCCTCTGTAAGCTTCGGACGAGCCGAGTAAAATTTCGCCTCCACCCCGTAAAACAGCGTGTGCTCCGAGGCGATTCCCGGCGTAACCTTGTCGAGCGCCTCTACCATTTCGATCAAGCTTTTCATCGTGTTGTACGGCAAGACCAGTCCCAGGTCGCCCGGTACCGCTTCCTTCAAGGTCGGCTCCAGGAAGCCTTCCCTGATCCGCGCTTCAGTCGAGCGGCGCGCCCGCAAAATATCGCCGTACTTTTGCACGATGACGCCGCCGTTGGACAAATCGTTTGCCCGTTTGCATATTTCCCGCGCGTATTCATTCGGCTTGTCAAAAGGCTCTGTAAACGTGTGGGATACGAGCAGCGCGAAGTTCGTATTCGGCGAGCCGAGAGCCGGGTCCTTGTAGGAGTGACCATTTGCCGCCATCACCCCGCTGTGGTTTTCCACGACCACGTGCCCGGACGGATTGCTGCAAAACGTGCGAACCCGTGTGCCGACAGACGTGTTGAAAATGAATTTGCCCTCGTACAGATGCTCGTTGATCTCGCGCATCACGACATCTGATGTCTCTACGCGCACCCCGACGTCCACCTGATTGTTGTACATTTTCAGGCGGCGTTTTTTCAAAATGCTGGTCAGCCAGGCGGAACCGTCCCGTCCAGGGCCGATCACGACAAAATCGCTTTCGTATTCTTCCCCGTTTTTCAGGACAACCCCTTTGACCCGATGGGCTCCGTCTTCCTTGACCGTCAAAATATCCTCGACCTCTGTCTTGAACATCATGTCGATCCGTTCCTTCAAGTATTCAAAAATCGACTGCAAAATCTCCAGGTTTTGCTCTGTGCCCAAATGGCGAACCTGAGCGCGCAACAGCTTGAGCCCTGCCGCATATCCGCGCTGTTCAATGCTTTTGATCGTCTCTGTCGTCGGATCGGTAATCGTCTCGGTCGCGCCGTGCTCCAGATTGATTTCGTCTACGTATTTGATCAAGCCGAGCACAGTCGAAGGATTGAGGTAATCCGTCATCCATCCGCCGAACTCCGTCGTAATGTTGAATTTGCCGTCACTGTAAGCGCCTGCTCCACCAAACCCGCTGGTGATCGAACAGGCCGGAAGACAGCCTGCGTAATCCTTTTTCCCGGCAGGAGGCGGGCAGAGCTTGATTTTCTCTTCCAAAATCGGGCAGCGTCTGCTGTAAATATCGTGGCCTTTATCTATGAGCAGCACCTTCGCATTCGGCGCTTTTCGCGTCAGTTCATAGCATGTAAAAATTCCGGCTGGTCCTGCTCCTACTACAATGGCATCGTATTTTTTCATCTGCAATTCCTCCCTGTAAACACGTTTGAATACTTGGTTTTTATCAAGCATGAGTCACTCTTGCGCAGTCTCCCCTGAGTTGTTGTATGGAAGACAACACAAAAAATTCCCGGCCGACGAATAAGGTATGTCAAAAAACAACCTCATTCGTAGCCGGGAATTTACGGTTCCCTGTAGAGACCCTCAAACCATATTTTCGAGGATATACGAATTTATTAAGGATTCATCAAGCCAGTTCATCTTGCTAACAACCATATGTATAGTAGCGCATAATCTGAATCAAGTCAATATACGATCACCCATTTATTCGTGTTTACAATTTTTTAACATGAAAACAGCTTGTTTGAAACGGTTACATTCAGCAAAAACCGAACATTATATCCGAACGTTCGTAATTTCCAAGGAACTCCCCCAAAAAAGTTGGAAGGAAACGACATAAAAAGATAGAATATGTAGAATTTTAAGAAATATTTTCGTATTACTACACTCATACAAAAAGGATGGGGCTTGCCCATGCGGGATTATCGTTATTACCAGTCTGCCTTTGCAGGGATTCCAAAGCCATTCGCTTTCGTCGACCTGGACCTTTTGGAGCAAAATGCCGAGCAGATCGCTTTGCAAAGCAATAGAAAGCCGATTCGGATTGCCAGCAAGTCAATCCGCAGTGTCGCCCTTCTCAAGCATCTGTTGCAGTTCGATGACTGCTTTTCCGGGCTTATGTGCTTCTCGGCTCCCGAAGCGCTCCATTTGTGCGCGGCAGGCTTTGACGATTTGCTGCTGGGGTATCCCGTCTGGGAAAAAAGCTGGCTGCTCGCCCTTGGCGAACAGATCAGGCAAGGCCGTACCATCACTTTGATGATCGATTCCGTCTCCCATGTGGAACATCTGGAACAAATCGCCCGCGAGCAAGACGTGATTTTTCCCGTCTGCCTGGATATAGACATGTCGTCCGATATGTTGGGCTTGCATTTCGGCGTTTGGCGCTCTCCTCTGCGTTCTCTGGAGTCCGCCGTTGCGCTTGCTTCCCGCGTCGCTTCCTCCAAGCATCTCCGCCTGGACGGAATCATGGGCTACGAAGCGCAAATTGCAGGCGTCGGCGACCGCTATCCCCGGCGATTTATGAAGAACAGCCTGATTCGACTGCTGAAACAACGATCGGTAAAGGAGGTGGCACATCGCAGAGCGGAACTGATGAAGGCACTTACGGCAATGGGAATCTCGCTGCGCTTCGTCAACGGCGGAGGGACAGGAAGCTTGCACCATACGGGAAAAGAAGACGCCGTTACAGAACTCACGGCTGGCTCCGGCTTCTTTTCTCCCGGACTTTTTGATTACTATCAGGACTTTCATTTCCAGCCAGCAGCCGGCTTTGCCCTGGAAATCATCCGCAAGCCGACCGAGCATATTTACACTTGCGCAGGCGGCGGCTATATCGCTTCCGGTTCAGCCGGAGCGGACCGATTGCCCAAACCGTACTTGCCGCAAGGTGTCCGGCTCATTTCCAACGAAGGCGCCGGAGAAGTGCAAACCCCCATCCAGTATCGCGGGTTGGAAACATTGGAATTGGGTGACCCCGTCTTCTTTCGCCATGCCAAAGCGGGCGAGCTGTGCGAGCGCTTTTCGCGGCTCTATTGTGTCTCAGGAGGAAACGTTGTTGATGAAGTGACGACATACCGGGGGGATGGACTATGCTCACTGTAAGCAAAAAAACAAACCGCTGGAGCAACTGGACAGGAAACGTTCAGAGCCAGCCGCGGCACATTGCCATGCCGCAATCTTTGGATGAGGTCATCTCCGTCGTCCGCGCCTGCAAAGCTGACGGAACGCGCATCCGCGTCGTTGGTTCCGGGCATTCTTTTACCAGACTCGTCCAGACCGAGGAATGCCTGCTTTCCCTGGATCGCTTGCAAGGAATCGTCCACGTCGACCAAGAGCAGCAAACCGTGGAAGTCTGGGCGGGAACGAAGCTCAAGACGCTTGGCGCGCTGCTCCATCAGGCGGGCTATTCCCAGGAAAATCTCGGCGATATCAACGCCCAGTCCATCGCAGGTGCCGTCAGCACCGGAACGCATGGCACGGGCATTCAATTCGGAAGCGTCTCGACACAAGTCGTCGGATTGACGGTCGTTACCGCATCAGGCGAAGTGCTGGAGGTGTCAGAGCAGTCACATCCCGATCTGTTCAAAGCGATGCAAGTCTCCCTTGGATTGCTCGGCATCATCGTTCGAGTCAAACTTCGCGTCCTGCCTGCTTACCGCCTTCGCTACCAAAGCCATCGCATGCCGCTTGATGAATGCTTGTCTTCCCTCGATACATTCAAGCAATCGCACCGTCATTTCGAATTTTACACCTTCCCGTACTCCGATACCGTCCAGGTCAAATTCATGAATGAAACCTCTGAGCCATCCAGTGCGAATCAGCAATGGAGCTACATGAAAAAAATGGTGGTGGAAAACGGTCTGTTCTGGCTGCTTTCGGAGAGCTGCCGTCTGCGCCCGACACTTACCCAATCCGTGAGCAAGCTGTCGGCGCAAAGCGTCCCGAACGTCAACGAAAGCGGCTATAGCCACGAGCTGTTTGCCACGCCGCGTCTGGTCCGTTTTTACGAGATGGAGTATTGCATTCCCGCCGAGCATATGGGCGAAGCCATCAAGGAAATGCGGCAAGCCATCGAGCAAGAACGCTTTGCCGTGCACTTTCCGCTGGAATGCCGCTACGTGAAACAGGACGATATTTGGCTCAGTCCCGCTTACGAACGAGACAGCGCCTTTATCGCCGTGCACATGTACAAAGGCATGCCATATGAAGCGTACTTTTCGCGCATGGAGCAAATTTTCCGCCGCTTTGGCGGTCGCCCGCATTGGGGAAAAATGCACAACATGACGGCAGAACATCTGCATCAGTTGTACCCGCGCCTGCCCGACTTCCTCGCGATCCGCGCTCAGCTTGATCCTGACGGCATGTTCGTCAATCCGTATTTGTCTGAACTGTTTGGGCTGACCTGAATCTGACCCAAAGAACCAGCCATACCTGACACGACACGCAAAAATGCCCCGCCACGGCAACTGGCAGGGGCATTTCATTTTGACCGATCGTCTAGCCTTGGGTCGGAATATCCGGCTTGATTTTCTTGTTGCGGCCATAGCGCAAATAGTAGTAGAGATAGAACAGCGCCAAAGCGCCGATCCCGTAAAACAACCCTACCCGCTGCGTCGGATCAAACGCCGGGAAGATGAGGATGAACGTGCACAAAGCCAGACACAACAGCGGCATCACCGGGTAAAACGGCGCCACAAACTGCAAGTCTTCAAGCTTGCCGCCTTCCTGCAAATATTTCCGGCGGAAGTTGAATTGGGACAGGGCAATGCCCATCCAGGTAAACGTGACCGCGATCCCGGAAACAGACATCAGCAAAACGTACACGGTATCAGCCGCGATCACGCTGGTCAGAAGCGACAAAAGCGAGAAGGCCAGAGTCGCAAGCAAGCTGTTCAGTGGAACGCTCCGCTTGGTCAGCTTGCCGAATGCCGGATGCGCCATCCCGCTGTGCGACAATGCCCAGAGCAAACGGGTAGCGGCGTACAGGCAAGAGTTTCCGACAGATAAAAGCGCTGTCAAAATGACGAAGTTCATAATATCCGCCGCAAACGGAATGCCTACCGAATCAAATACGGTCACGAACGGGCTTTCCAGCAACCCCAGCTCGCTGGATGGGAAAAGAGCGGACAAAATCATGACCGAAGCCACATAGAACACCAAAATGCGGAAAACGACATTGCGGATGGCCCGCGGGATGTTTTTGTGCGGATTTTCCGTTTCTCCGGCAGCGATCCCGATCAGTTCCGAGCCTTGATACGAAAACACGACGTTCATCATCGTGACGAAGACAATCGCAAACCCGAACGGAAACAGCCCGCCATCCGCGGAAAAGTTGGAGAAGAACGGAGCTTCCCTGCCCTCTATACTGACTATACCGAAAATAGCACCTAGTCCGACAATAATGAAGATAAGAACGGCCAACACTTTGATGCCCGCAAACCAGTATTCCGTTTCCGCGAATCCTTTGGTCGTCAGAGCGTTGAAGGTAAAGAGCAAAAGGATAAAGAGCGCGCACCAAATCCAGATCGGCGTATCCGGGAACCATCGCTGCATAACCATGCCGGCCGCAGTAAACTCCACGCCAGCCGTCGTCGCTGAACCGAGCCAGTACATCCATCCGAGTGTAAAGCCGCTTGCCGGGCCAATGTACTTCGTCGCATACGTTTGAAAAGAACCTGTTACGGGCATTTTCACGGAAAGCTCACCCAGGCAGGTCATCACCAGGTACAGCAGAATGCCCCCGACGACAAACGCGACGAGCGCTCCGCCCGGCCCCGCCTGATTGATCGTATACCCGGCATTCAGAAAAAGCCCCGTTCCGATTACTCCGCCAAGCGACAGCATAAAAAGATGGCGGCTTTTCATCGAGCGTTGCAGTTGTTTGTCCTTGTCATTCCCAGCGTTCATATAATCCCTCTCTTTCCCCAGCTCGTGAGTGGAAAATAGATGTGTAAAAAGTAAGCCGGGAAGGAACTGCCTGCGTTAGAAGCGCAGGGACAGGCAGCTCAATCCTCCATCTTGCTTGCGGAACTCGGACATATCCAGCTCGATTACTTGGTAGCCAGCATCCGTGATCTGTTTTTTCGTGCTGTCGAAGCCTTTTGGAATGATTACATGGTCATTGATGTGGATGCAGTTGGCGGAATACTCCACTTCTTTTTCCACTACCAGATGCTTGTAGTCTTTGAACACTTCGGAGTCGATAAATTCGCCTGCGAGTACGAGCGTGTCGTTACCCAGGTAAGCAATGCCCGTTTTCAGGTGGAAAAACTCCTTCAGCGGAACGATTGTAACCTCATAGCCGTATTTGGAGAGGATTTCCCGGAACTGAATCGCGCCTTCCTCGTTCGTACGCGTGGACAGGCCCACATAGAAATGATTTTCTACCTGCATGACATCTCCGCCGTCAAGGAAGCCCGGAGCCTGAATGTATTCAATCGTGTCATAGAAACGCGGGAGCACTTGTTTCATGTCCTCAATCTCACCGTTGCGGCTGTCCGCGCCAGGGTTGGTGATGACCGCGCACTTTTCGGTCAGAACCGCTGTATCTTCTACGAAAGTGGAATCCGGGAAACGCTCGTCCGCTTCCAAAACGGTCACTTCCAGACCCGCTTGCTTCAGCGCCTCTACATAAGCAGCATGCTGCTCCAAAGCAAGAGCGAAATCCGGCTTTCCCAGATCGGAAGTCGTCAGACCGTTCACGTAGCTCTGCCCCGGTTTTCTTACAATCGCACGAGAAAATTTCATGATAAAATCTCCCTTCTGTTTTGAAATCTCGTCAGTGGAACAAATGTTTCAGCGGCGATGATGCATCGCTTCGTTTTACTGTTGATTATTCCGTATTGTGGAACGGCTTCTACAATACAAAATTACACTCCTAATGTAAAATAGTTTTAAATTTTTTGTCAATGAATTTTTGTCTGCATGAAATGATGTTGATTCGTCCGAATAATTCTGATAGATTGATCTCATAAAAAGCTGGCGAAGCATCTGACAAATCGTCATTCGCAAAACGAAAGCCAGGAGGGAAACAACTTGGTACAATCGATTGACCGGGCGATGAGCATCATCTTGGTCCTGACATCTGACGAAAGCAAGACGCACTGGTCTATCTCAGAAATCGCAGAGAAGACATCTCTCCCCATCAGTACAGTCCACCGCCTGATCAGCAGTCTCATGAAGTACGGGCTGATTCAGCAGATCCCGGAAACCAAGCAGTACAAGCTTGGCATCACCTGGATGGAAATCGGTCTGCGCATCCTGGACAAAATCGACATGCGGGCAGTCGCCCGAACCGTTATGGAGCAGTTGGCGGCAGATGTGCGCGAGTCGGTCTACCTGAATATTCCAGATGGGCATGACGCTATCGTGCTCGAACGGGTGGAAAGCTCCATGACTGTCAGAAGCATCGACAATCTGGGAGAGCGCATCCCGCTGCACATCGGCGCGGCCAACAAAACGATTTTGGCGAACATGGAGCCTCGGGAAGCGGAACGAACCGTCATGGCACTGATTCCTGATCCTGAGCAGCAGCGTGAATTTATGAAGCAGCTCCCCGCCATCCGCGAAAATGGTTACGCTGTCAGCTACGGGGAGAAAACGGAAGGAACCGCCTCCATCGCCGCCCCCATTATCGGCTATAACCAGCGAGTGGTCGGCGCCCTGAGCATCGGTGTTCCCACTTATCGGATCACAGAGGAGCTATTGGCTACCTTGATCGATCGCGCCAAGCAAAGCGCCAAGGAAATTTCCAAAAGAATCGGAGCAACTCCGTAATTTTTTTGCCCACTAAACGGAAATGGTTTTCACTATACGGAAAACGGAGGCATACCCCATGCAAAAATGGCAAACAAAAGAGCAACTCGTCGATCTTCTGTGCAATTTGGTGAACATCCCGAGCATTACCGGATCGCCTGCTGAGAAAGAATTGCCTGGCTACATCGTCGAGCAACTGCGTTCATTGCCTTACTACCAGGCGAATCCCGACCACGTTCAGGCCAATCCGACCGAGGATGGACGTCATTTTGTCACGGCGCTCGTCAAAAAACCGGGCGTTCGCGACACCGTCATTTTGGTAAGCCACTTCGATGTAGTCGATGTGGAGGATTACGGCGGCTGGATGAAGCATGCCTTTGATCCGAAGACGCTCACTCCGCTGTTTCAGCAAAACCAGGCGGACATGCCTGCCGATGTGCAGCAAGACTTGCGTTCCGGCAACTGGCTGTTCGGACGCGGGACGATGGACATGAAATGCGGCTTGACCCTGCACATGTCCATGATCGAGCAAGCTTGCGCGGGCGAGTTTGACGGCAACATCCTCTTGCTGACGGTTCCGGACGAAGAAGTAAACTCCGTCGGCATGCGGGCAGCTGTTCCTCGTCTTTTGGAAATTGCCCAACAGTTTGATTTGCACTACACGACCGTGCTTAACTCCGAGCCGATGTTCACCCGCTATCCGGGCGACCAGAACACCTACGTGTACACAGGCTCCATCGGAAAGGTCCTGCCAGGCTTCCTCTGCTACGGAAAAGAAACGCATGTAGGCGAGCCTTTTGCCGGGTTGAACGGGAACTACATGGCATCGCAAATTACGTGCGAGCTGGAGCTGAACACTTCTTTTTGCGAAGTCGTGGACGGCGAAGCTTCTCCGCCGCCTACCAACCTGATCCAGAAAGATTTGAAAAAAGAATACTCGGTGCAAATCCCGCATCGTGCCGTGACGCTCTTCAACCTGTTCCTGCTGGAAAAACAAATGGAGGAAGTCGTGGAGCCGCTGCTTGGCGCAGCCCGCAATGTAGCGGAACGCATCCGCGAAAACTACCTTCGCCACGCCAGCCAGTTCGCCAATTTCGCTCCGTTCAGCCCGCGCGACCTGACGATCTCTGTGATGACCTATGAGGAGCTGTACGCCTACGCCTTGAAAACGCACGGAGAAGACAAGCTGCGCCAGCTGGAGGCAGATGTCATCGCTAACCGCCAAGACAAGGACGACCGCGACACGACAATCGAGCTGGTCGATCAGCTGGCGATTTTGTGCAAAGAGCTGTCCCCGATGATGATTTTGTTCTTTGCCCCACCTTTCTACCCGGCCGTCAGCTCGCGCAACCATCCGTTGATCCAGCAAACGGTCGCAGAGATGGAAGCATACGCGCGCGAACAGCATCAAGTGACCTTGCTCAAGCAAAACTACTTCGGCGGAATCTCCGACCTCAGCTACGTCGGCCTGCAATACCCGGCCGCGTCGATGCAGCCGCTGGTCGCCAACATGCCGCTGTGGGACAACGGCTACTCGATTCCGCTCCAGGAGCTGGAAGCCTTCGACGTCCCTGTCATGAACCTCGGCCCCGTCGGCCGCGACGCGCACCAATGGACGGAGCGCCTGGACGTTGATTATGCGTTCGACACATTGAAAGACATGCTGCCGAAATGCATTCAGTCCTTGTTGCGGAATGGGCGGGCAAGCGAGTAACTAACACATCAATAGAAAAAAGGCTCTTACGGCGAGGCATGAAGCATGGCTGTCGCGTAAGGGCCTTTGTTTTCAGGAAAAAAGGGACGGCAAGACAAGAGGCTACCTTTAGACTTTGTCTCCCACCGTTTCTTTGAACTGCTCCACGCTCTCCACCGCAAGCCAACCGGGCATGCCTCTCGTCCACACACTCAGTTGCTGCCAATCGACCTGCCCCGTCTCGATTGCCCATTTCAGCTCATTCGTACGCAGCATCGGCAACGGCATACCATTTTCAACCGGAAGCCACAAAGCTTCCTCCCCCGAGCTGGAAATCGGCATCGCTCGAACCTTGGAATACGCTGTGTCGTAATCGTACCGAATAGGGCAGCCGTCAGTAACGATCCCCTCCAGATACAACTGGATGTTGTTCACCAATTGCACAGCCTTTGCTAAATAGCTGTCAGCTCCCTCCAACAACCGGGCATTTCCGGCACGGATCGCGCCTCCCTGTTTCTCCACCTTGTTAAGCAGGACTTCAGACCAGTTCCAGCAAACAGGGGCATTGTCGCTATTACGCCACTTTACCCCCTGAGAATGAACCACCATACCGTACTTGCCCAATGCAAATTTGCTAGGATAGACAATGCCGTAAACCCATTCATTGTTATCAATTTCGAAATGGTTGCAAAGAAGCTTCATCTTTTTGGTCGGAACGTCCACACCTGTCCAATAATGTGGATACCAATAATACCGGAAGCATATATCCCGCATGTAAAATAGGTCTACCTTATCATTGCAGTTGATACCTTCCCGGCGCACAGTAATTGGCGTGTTGCTTGATCCTTTCTGTCCAAACTGCGGCTTCTGAAAATGTCTCCCCGCTGCTTCCTGTATCTCCCTTAACATCTCTGCGACAAGATGAGCATTGTACTTCCTCTTGACCTTAACCATGATGTTATCTTTCAGCCTAACGGTATTGGCGTCGATAGCCGCAATATCCGAAGAAATCAACTCGTCCCAGGAAAACCGCGTGAGCGACCACCACTTTTTTCTATATACAGCAGAACAAGTAACGACAAGTCCATCTTTGCCACTACCGAACGAGGAATTGATGAGGGCAACCAAAATCTTCTCATGTGCTGGAATCCGAAAGATACGCATGGTTTGATGCTTGTTGTTTTCGGACAACACCAGTTTGTCAGCTTCCTGGAAATATTTCAAACATATAGAGGTCAGCTCAACCGTCCATTTCGCCTGTTCCACAGAGGATCTCCTTCCCTTATTATTTTAAGTAAGCGACCCTTTACACGCTTTCTCCTCATTTGGAAAAGAACATCTAGCGATTTTAGCAGAAAGTAAAGTATGAACACAATCGGCCTCAACAATATCAGCCAGAAAAAGTAAACAATATGGGGAGGCATCGCCCTGATCCAAAAACCTAACTTGAGTTTAAACAGGGAGAAGCCTGCAGGCGCTTCAGAAGCTTTTTGCAGCCAGTCTTCCACTTGCGGTTGCCCCGGGAAGCGTTCGGCACACTTTTGAAAATGGGCAACAGCCTTTTTGTACCTCCTTCCGAGATATAACAATCGACCATAATGCATGTTCATTTCCAGATTATCAGGTTCAAGCTTTAAATACTTTTTGAGTTCCTTAATTGGACTAAATCGGTTTGCCATCAGCATCAGCTGAATCGATCTTAAATAAATATCAGGACGGTCCCTGTAAAGCTTTGCATAAACAGCGCTTTTAAAACTCATCCCGTGAAGATATCCAAAATAATCCGCCTGGCTCTTGGAAATTGTCTCCTGCAACTCACTTGCAAAACGATACTCTGGATCAATCTCCAGTGCCGCATCAACTGCTTGCTTTGCCTCTTCCAGTTTCCCAAGATCGTAAAGAACATCGGCATGTCTCGCTAGAAAAGTCGGGTTACTCGGTTCTATCTCAAGCGCTGCCTTGGAATTCCGTTCTGCTTCTTCCACAAACCCCAGCGTTCCGTTAACATATGCCAACTGGGCATAGCTCCAACCATACTCCGGGTTCAATTGTATGCTTGTCTGCAAAAGCTCCCGTGCCTGCTCAAACCCTGCTTTATACCCTTTATTCCAGAATCCCGTGCCTGCAACTGATTGAATGATCCTATCACCGTAATTGTTCTCCGCCTGATAGCATATGGACACAGCCAAATGATAATAAGACATGGCCTCTTGTGGATCAAGCTCGACGCTGTGCTTCAACACTTCAACTGAATCGTCATATCGTTTGGTATCCCGATAAATCAAGCCAGCCAAACGATACACATAATAATCGTCCGGTTGAAGCTCAATCCAGTGAGCAGCGTACTGAAGCGCCTCTTCATAACGGTTGAGATTGTAGCAATTCCAGCCCGCAATGCGTAAAGCATCGCAGTGATCGGGGGCAATCCGCAATGCCTCCATGGCTTGTTCCAAAGCAGCCTCGTTCTTGCCCATATCCCAATAATGATTAGCTAATTTGATAATAGCTGAAATCGTTCGCTCTTGTTCTGATATCGCCATGGCTTTCTCCCTTTTCCGATAACTCAGTCTGAAGGTACTGCGATGTAAAGCGTCAAATCAATCTGCCGAATTGCCGGAGATAATCTTCGACTTCATTGTAAATACCGCTTTGGTTCGAGTATTTGACGTAGTTTTTGGCTGTGCGCAACCATTCCAGCGTAGTCGGTCGAATTTCGCTCAACGCCTGCTCCATATCCCTCATCTGAATCGGGCGCTCAACCCCTGTCTCAAGAATGTTCTCCAATACGTGCTCCGTAGCTCTTTCCACTACGTTTTCAATGTCTGCACCTGAATAAAATTCAGTGGCTTTCGCCAGTCGTTCCACATCAATTTTGCTTGAATATCTTCCTTGAAGCTTGATTTCAAAAGTAAGTTTCCTCGCCTCCATATCCGGTGGCGCAACAAAAATCATTCGGTCGAACCTGCCCGGGCGTTTTAATGCATTGTCGACATCCCAAGGCAAATTGGTTGCTCCCAGTATCAATACCTGGTCTGTGCTTGTATCAATGCCTTCCATTTCTGTCAGGAGCGTGTCGACAATCCCTCGCATGGTATCGGTGGAGGCTCTGGAGCGGTTGTAGCCGACCATGTCAATTTCATCGAAAAACATGATGCTCGGTTTGTGAGCACGAGCTTTTTCGAACAATGCCTTCAAATTTTGCTCGCTTACTCCTATGTACGGGTCGATCACATCGGTAATATGCACAGGAAGAAATGTCGCCTTGCATTCGCCCGCTGTCGCTCTGGCCATAAACGTTTTCCCACAACCGGGCGGCCCGTAAAGCAGGACGCCGCCACCGATTCTTTTGCGGAATTTCGAGAATAGCCCCTGATTGAAAAACGGACTGATAATGCGTAACTGAATCACTTTTTTCAGATCATTTAACCCCGCTACATCCTGAAAGGTAATCGTAGAAAGTCCAGGAGACGCTACTCTTTGCTCTTCTTGCCCTCCATCTAACAGCTTCAAACCAGGAAGCGCTTTTGCCGCATAGTAGCGTACATCAGAACTGGCCTGATCGTTTTTTTCGTCTTCCCATTTATTCTCAGGCTCCTCCATGTTATGTTCTTTCTCAACCTGGCAGGATTCAATTGCACATTGCTCATCTTGATGAGCACCATCGTTGCTCGCTTTCGGTGCCTGCTGCCGCTCTTTTGGCTCCATCCCCTCATTCAGGACGACTGAAGCGGAAGCCGTTTGAAGCTGCGTTGTAACTTGCGAAAGCTCCAGAAGCAGTTTTTTTCGCAATTCATCATCTCCACCACAGCAAGCAAGCCCGGCCGAAAATGCACCAATTGCGTCTACATTCAGTCCATTTGTGGCATATTCTACCCCGAGCCAATAATGAGCCTGAGCATCTTCAGGCCGATCGACAACCATCTGGCGCAGCCACTCTATTTTATTCATATTTTGTTTTCCACCCTTGTCAAAAAAATAGATCCTTCTATTATTGTCGAATTTTACCATGGTTTTTTGAATAGTTTTGTCGAAAATTTTGATAAACCGGGTTATTATGCCACGAAATTACCGGCAATCGACCAACACATAATTACCAGCTTTTTATGCCCCCCTCCCCACTTTTTCTTTATAATGAAGAAAAGCTATCGCAAAGGAGAGCGGGACATGAATTTTGAAGCAAAAGAAAAAGGGTTCGTCACCCATTTATCATATGGCGATCTGCACGTCTCTGGCGATGAGGCGTACGGCTTTCGCCCTTACCAGCTGCTCGTTTCTTCCATTGCCGTTTGCAGTGGCGGCGTCCTGCGCAAAGTGTTGGACAAAATGCGCATGCCTTGCACCGATATGAAAATCACAGCAGACGTCACACGCAATGAAGCAGAAGCAAACCGCGTTGAAAAAATTCACCTTCACTTCATCATTACCGGAGAAAACTTGAAGGCAGAAAAAGTGCAAAAGGCCGTCGATGCCGCCAGCAAAAACTGCCCGATGGTACAGTCGGTAAAAGGCAGCATCGTCGTCACCGAGTCGTTCGAACTTGTGCCACTTGTACCGTAATCCGCTAACTCCACGCTATTCCATTTGAAATGAGAGGTCATCATGGGCGACAACCACGCAGCGACAACCTTTTTCCTCTTGAAAAGCATCCGGCAAATCGCTTTGCCTCCGAATCAAGCATGGTCGCTTCCCGGCTGCCCGGAACACGCCTTGCTCATGATTACGGAAGGCAGCGGATATTGGCAGAGCGACGACACCGCTAGTGCCCCGCCCCTGTCTTCCGGGAGTGTACGATTTTTCGCACCGGAAGCTGCCGATTCCATCGTAGCTGGGCGTGATGCTTCTCTGTCTTTTTTCGCCCTCTTTTTTGACGCGCTGCAACAAGACATGAGGCAACAAAACAACTATGCACCGGATGGCCTGTGGCACCCTCCGGCCGACAGCTATCACGTCCAGTCTCTGCACGTCTGCCTGGAGCTGGCCCGCGCCTTGCTTGCCGACCATGAGCACAAGCACGAGGCAGCGAATCCACTGGATATGTTGCAAAATCAGATTCGTTTTCAGCAGCTGTTGCTCACGATCTGGGAGGCCCCTGCCGCGCAAGCAGTCGTGGAATCGTCGCAACCCATCGACCAGACTCTCTCCTACATCCATGAACATTACGCACAATCGCTCTCGCTGGCTGATCTGGCCAACAAGGCCGGGCTTACGCCTCGCTACTACACGGAGCTATTCAAAAAGAACGTAGGAAAAAGCCCGATTGAATACTTGACCGGGTATCGGATGGATCAGGCAAAAAAGCTGTTGTGGGACTCGAAAAAGCGTTTGCGTGAGGTAGCGCAGCTTGTCGGATACGAGGATGAATTTTACTTCAGCAGACGGTTCAAGCAGCAGGTTGGCGTCTCTCCGACTGTCTTTGTCAAAATGAGTCAGCGGCAAATCGCCCCTGTCACTTTCCAGTACACCGAGTATTTGATGGCTCTTGGCATCAAGCCTGTGGGGGCGCAGGAAGACCAAGTCTCTCACATGCGGGAACAGCTCCGGCTACAAGAGGCGTCAGATATCATTTCGCTGTCCAAAGCTTGCCCGGATTTGATCAAGCCACTGCAACCGTCCTTTATTTTGACCGATTATCCAAAAGATTGTGCGGCCTTCTCCTCGATTGCCCCTACGTGCGCACTGTCCTGGACGGATGACGACGTCTTTGGTCATTTGCAGCAAATTGCCGACCTGTTCGGGCAAAAAGACAAAGCGCTGCTCTGGTTCAAGCAGCATGAGCAAAAAGTGCAGAAAACGAAGCGGTACGTGGACGCACGCATCGGCAAAGAGGAGACGGTGTCGATCCTGAATGTCCGTCCGGCGCACACCTTTGCTTACGGCGTTCGCAATCTGGGGCACGTCTTGTACAAATCGCTGAAGCTGACGCCGCCCCCGATCATTCAAGACAACATCAAGCGCGATCCGAATTTTTGGGCCGTTCCCGTACAGGAACATCAACTGAACGCTTACGCTGCCGATTGGCTGTTCGTCCACATTTTTGACGACGACCTGTCGCGCGCTCATTTTCAAGCCCTGACCCAGCGCAAAGAGTGGCAAAGCATTCCTGCCGTACAAAAAGGACAAGTCGTGCTGCTTGGCCCCGTCTGGTTCGCGTATGATCCCCTGTCGCTTGACGCCCAATTGGACGAAGCGATTCAGCTGTTGGAGCAGCAGAAAACTTCCTGACCGCCGGATTGTCCAAAGAAAACCGGAATATCCTCCATGGATGAGTCAAACGGTTCACGGTAAGATGAAGCTTGTTGTTGAGAATCATTTTCATTCAGGAGGGTATTCATGAAACGATCTCGCATACAAGCGTGTCTGTCCGGCATTATGCTCTTTGCCCTGCTTCTTTTGACAGCATGCTCCCAAACGGCTCCAAGCCAGTCCGAGCAGCAAACCGCTTCACCAGCACCTGCTTCTGAGCCTGCCAAAAAAGAGACGCGTGTCATCAAGCACGCAAAAGGCGAAGCAACGATTCCAGTCAAGCCAGAGCGCGTCATTGCCTTGCAATACTTGAGCAATATGCTCGTCCTCGGTATAAAACCGATTGGCGCGGTGCAAGGTCACATGGAAGGGGCTGACATGGCCCCGTTCGTAAAAGGCATCGAAGTGGTAGGCGATTACGATTCCTACAATCTCGAAAAAATCTTGGAGATGCAGCCCGATCTGATTGTGACCGACACTGAGGTAGAGCAGCAAGTTTTTGAGAAGCTGCAAAAAATCGCTCCTGTAGTCGCAATCGATTTCGATAAAACCGACTTCATCGGCCACACGAAGCAAGTTGCTGACGTCCTCGGAAGACAAAAAGAGGGCGAAGAGTGGATCGCCAAGCATAACGCCAAAGTCGAAGAAGCCCGCAAGCTGGTGCAGGCCAAAATCGGCAAGAACGAAACAGTCGCAGCCTTGAACGTCCGCGCAAAAGTAATCAAAATGTACGGCGCGCGCAATATGGGGCACGTCCTGTACAACTCGCTCCAACTGACGCCGCCCGCTCCGATCAAGGCCGAGCTGGACAAAGACCCTAACTTCTGGTCCAAAGACATTTCCATGGAGCTGCTGCCAGAGTATGCGGCCGACCATATTTTCCTGATGCTGTTCCCAGGCGAAGATGCCGCTTCCTACTTGAAAGAAATCGAAAGCAGCAACCTGTGGAAAAACCTCCCGGCTGTGAAAAACAATCATGTGTATATCGTCGATGTAGACAGATGGCTTGGCTACGATCCGATTTTGATTGAAAAACAACTGGATGAAGCTGTGGAATATTTGACAGGCGCGAAAAAGCCTTAAAGTACCTCGCTGAACTGGGAGTGACGCCCGGGACGCGCAAAAAACGAAAGGACCCCCAACCCGTGAAAAAGATTCACAGGGCCAGCGGGTCCTTTTTCTTGTTATAAAATCGGTGACAACAGCCGTGTCAATGATTCCTGCATCCGCGAACGGAGCGGACGGTTCAAATACTCTTCCATCGTCATTTCCCGGCAATCCTCCAGATCAGCCTCGAACAGCTCCTCCAGTTGCTTGGCCATCTGCGAATCGTACAGGAACACGTTCGTCTCAAAATTCAGCTTGAAGCTGCGAATATCCACATTCGCTGTCCCTACAGAAGAAAGCTGCGTGTCCACCACCATCGTCTTGGCGTGCATGAAGCCTTTTTCATACAAATAGCAGCGGACACCGCTTTTCAACAGCTCCCCCAAATAAGAGTGGGTCGCCCAGAAAACCATCAGGTGGTCGGGCCTGCCTGGCACCATCACGCGCACGTCCACTCCTGACATCGCCGCCATCTTCAGCGCTGTCAGCATGCTGTCGTCCGGAATGAAGTACGGTGTTTGCAAGTAAATCTTTTTCCGCGCCTTGTAGATCATTTTCAGAAACGCGTGCTTGATTTGCTGTTTCTCCGAATTTGGCCCGCTGGACACGATCTGGCAACCAATCGTCCCTTGTGGCTCATTCATTTCCGGGAAATAGGCAAACGACTCCTGTATTCGCTTGGGAGCGGACAAATTCCAGTCCAGGAAAAAGCGGGCCTGAAGCATGTAGACGGCTTTCCCCTCGATTAGCAGGTGGGTGTCTCGCCAATACCCCAGCTTTTTGTCCTTGCCCAAATATTCATCCCCGATGTTGAAGCCGCCGATATAGCCGCTTTTCCCGTCGATGATCGTCAGCTTGCGGTGATTGCGGAAGTTGACCCGGAAATTAAGGAACGGGATCGACGAAGGGAAAAAGGAGACGACCTCCCCGCCCGCTTCCACCAGCGGCCGGAAAAACCGCGAAGGGACGCCTGCCGACCCTACTGCATCGTACAGCAGCCTGACTTCTACGCCTTCGCGCGCTTTCTTCGTCAGCAGCTGCACGAGCTGTGTTCCGAGTTCATCATCATTGAAAATATAATAGAGCAAATGAACGTGCTCTTTTGCCTCTGCAATCTGCTTGAACATAAGGTCGAACAAGCTGTGCCCTTCGGCAAACACCTGAATAGCGTTATCTTGCGTATAGTAAGCACCGTCGCTCACCACGTTCATGAAAATCATGTCCCGATGCCGTTCCATCGCCAGATCGTTCACTTGCAGCTCGCCTTGTTCCAGAAGCTTTTTCTGCTTGTCGACAGCCGCCCGAAAATGCGAGAACTCTCCCTGGCGGAGCCGATACAGCTTTTTCTTGCTCAGTCTTTGCCCAAAAATCAAATAGAAGAGAAACCCGATACCCGGCAAAAACAGGAGAACCATCAGCCAAGCCCAGGTAGCCGCAATGTTGCGCCTCTCCATGAAGATGAGAACAGCGGCCAAAACCAGGTTCCCTGCCGTAATGACCGCCACAATTTGCTCCAGCAACAACATCACATCACATCCGCCTCAAAGGATATGCTCCCATCATACACCATTTGTGATCGGGATTCATCCTGGCTCCCGGGTCAAGTCGGCTACTGTCCCAAAAGCTTCCCGCTTTTCATGATGCATGTGTCGTCCAAATACACATCCGGGTCTTTGACCACCAGATCGATGTGCACTCCCGCCACAATCGTGCCGCCGAATGTGTTGTTGCTGCCAAACGCAACGTGAATCGTTCCGTACACTTTTTCGTCTTCCAGCACGACTCCCGTAATTCGTGCCTTGTCATTCGTTCCGATCCCAAATTCGCCGAGCAGACGGCCGTCTTGATCGCCCAAAGTTTGCAGCAGTCGCTCAGCCGATGCGCCTTCTGCCTGCGTGATCCGTCCTTTTTCAATCGTCAACAAAAGGGGCGAGTCGATTTTGCCAATCCCGGCGATCGAGCCGTCCACGAGGATTTGTCCCTCTGCCGTTCCTTCCAGCGGTGCCACATACGCTTCTCCGGAAGGCAGGTTGCCCGATTCACCCGGATTGACATACATGCCTGTGCTCGGCACGCCATTGCGTCCGGCGATGGAAAAAGTGAGCGATTTTCCTGCCTTTTCAATCCGCACGGTACTGGCTGCGGTCAGCAGCTCGGTCACTTTTTCCGTCAGCACTTTCACTTGCGCATAGTCGGCAGAAATCGCCCCTTCGAGGAACATGTCTGCGGTGATGCCTGGCATGGTGGCAAGTCTCGTCCCGTTTGCCGCTGCTTCTTTGCGCGCTTTGGTGTGCGTCAAGGAATGCTCGGTCACACACACGACCACGTCGGCACTCTTCATCGCCGCTGCTACCGCCACAGGCGGCTCCTGCCCGGACTTTTCACGCTCTGTCATCACTATCAGCACTGACTCTGCTCCAAGCTGCTTGCCGGCTTCCCATAGCGCCTCGCCAAGCTCCCGCTTCGGTTCGTCCGCGACTACCAGAAAAGACTCGTTTGCTTTTAACGCCATGCAATTGGTCAAAATGCCCTTGCTCGTCTCGATCAGCTTCACCGTTCATCATCCTTTTCCTGACATCTCTTTATTCATTATGTCCATCACGAACCTGCAAACCTTTTTGACTTCGCGTTCTTTTCCACCCACTCCTGCCTGGCAGACAACTGGCGAAATTTTCTTGATTTTTTGGCTGAATTTAGTATGATGGATGTACAAATAAAAACGCAAAAGACAATGGGGTCTTTTTCTGCGCTTGCGTCAAGCGCCGGGAAGGGCCCTGTTTTTTTGCCTTTGGTCCACTTCCTGAAAAAATGATAGCGTTTTCATTTGGCAAATCGACGAAACTACAGAAAGAAGAGGGGATGACAACTATGTCTCACACACTGGCAAAACGCAGCTTTTGGTGGCTGACACTGCTGATGATCGCTGTTCTGCTCGCGACTACTGTGTCCGCACAGGCTGCCACACCAGCCGCGCAAGCGCTCGACAAGGGGAAATGGGCGCCTGCAACTTATCAGGCTGTCAACGCATTGATTGAGAAAAACGGCATGCAAAATCCTGCCTACAACGCTGCAAAAAAACCGTACGCCGTTTTTGACTGGGACAATACAAGCATCATGCACGACACAGAGGAAGCTCTCTTCGTCTACCAGATCAACCACCTCGCCTACAAAATGACGCCGGAACAATTCGGCAAAGTCATCCGCACCAATGTGCCAGAAGGACCTTTTTCCGATTCGTACAAAAACGTGGACGGCAAGCAAGTGACGCTCGACGCGATCGCAAGCGACCTGGTTGCCGACTACACGTACCTGTACCAAAATTACAAAGGCTTTAAAGGAACGAAGACATTGGAGGAAGTGAAAGCAACGGAGCAATTCGCTGACTTCAAGACAAAGCTGTTTTTCCTGTACGAAGCGATCAACGATACACACAGCAACTCCGTCGGCTATCCATGGGTGCTCTACCTGTTCACCAACATGACGATCGACGAAGTTCATCAGCTTGCCGAGACTTCCAATGACGTCAGTCTGGGCATGGCGATTGAAAAAGTGACCTGGACAAGCCCGAAAGCATTGGCTGGCAAAGCTGGCGTGGTCACCGCTTCTCACACAACAGGACTGCGCCTGACTTCGGAAGTGGCAAACCTGATGAACACTCTGCGCGCCAACGGTATCGACGTGTACGTCGTATCGGCATCGCTTGAGGACGTTGTCCGCGTATTTGCCACTCTGCCAAAATACGGATACAACCTGCCAACTGAAAACATTATCGGCATGCGCTTGAAGACAGAGAATGGCCTGATCACGAACGTGTACCAGCCAAACTATCCAATCACTGTCGGTCACGGCAAAACAGAAGTCATCCAAAGCGTACTCGCGAAAAAGTACGGCTATGGCCCAATCCTGATCGCAGGCGACAGCAACGGCGATTTTGAAATGATGACCGAGCTGGACAGCGTACAACTGTCACTGGTCGTAAACCGCGTCAAAGGCGGCAAAATCGGTCAGCAAGCAGCGAAAGCAGCCGAACAGCTTGGAAAAGCCAATCCAACAGTTGTGCTGCAAGGCCGCGACGAAAACACAGGCATGTGGATTCCGAGCGAAACTACGATCAAGCTGGGCGAAAAAGAGCCAAAACTGATCAGCAAATAAGAACCGAAAGCGCGAAAAACCGCCCTGCCAGTAGGGGCGGCTTTTCTTTGCATTCCCACGAAAAAAGCCCCGCCAAATCCAGATGGCAGGGCTTCCTTCTTCTTTAGCACGCGCGCTTACTGCACAGCTACTTTCATAACCGCGCGAACAGAGTCAGCCGATTTGTCCAGTGCCGCCTTCTCGGAGGCAGTCAAATCCAGCTCGATGACTTTTTCGATGCCGTTTCCACCCAGGAGAGTGGGCACGCCCAGGTACAGGTCGTGGTAGCCGTACTCGCCTTCCAGATATGCGATGGATGGCAAAATGCGCTTCTTGTCTTTCAGGATCGCTTCTGCCATTTCCACCAGGGCAGCGGCAGGCGCGTAGTAGGCGGAGCCGTTTCCGAGCAGGGCGACGATCTCACCGCCGCCTTTGCGCGTGCGCTCGACGATGGCATCGAGGCGATTTTGCGGGATCAATTTGTCCAGCGGGATGCCGCCAGCGTAAGAGTAACGCAAGAGCGGAACCATGTCGTCACCGTGTCCGCCCAGTACGAAGCCTGTCACGTCTTCTACAGAAACGTTCAGCTCCATGGCCACGAAGGTGCGGAAACGGGCGGTGTCGAGTACACCGGATTGACCGATGACGCGGTGTTTCGGGAAGCCGGACGTTTTGAAGAACGTGTACGTCATCGCATCAACCGGGTTGGACAAGATGAGTACGATGGAGTTCGGCGCGTAAATTTTCACTTGCTCCGCTACAGAACGCATGATGGCAGCGTTTGTTGCCACCAGGTCGTCGCGGGACATGCCCGGCTTGCGGGCAATCCCTGCGGTGATGATGACGATATCGGAGCCTTGAATGTCTTTGTAATCGGATGTGCCTGTGATTGAGGAATCAAAACCGAGAACCGGCGAAGATTCCATCATATCCAGCGCTTTTCCTTTGGTCGGATTCTCCAGCTGCGGGATATCCACCAACACGATGTCAGCCAACTCTTTTTGCGCCATGATGAACGCAGTGGTCGCTCCGGTAAAGCCGCTTCCGATGACGGCTACTTTTTTTCTGCGGAATGTCATGGTAGTTCCTCCTCGGGTCATTTTCCACGTATCTTACAAGACCAGCTTCACACCGCTTGCTTTTTGCTCCAGCATTTTGGAGAGAATCGTGCCGATATGTGCTCCCGCCTCAACGGGCGATGTGCCTTGACGGTGAATGTTGGAGATAACGGTACGCTCGGACTCTACCATCCCTTTGCGCGGACGATAGCACATGTAGGCACTCATGGAGTGCGCCGTGACCAGGCCCGGACGTTCGCCGATCAGCATGACCAATACTTCCGGCTCCAAAACTTCGCCGATATGGTCCATGCTTGCTACGCGGCCGCCTTTGACAAAGAACGGTGTGCCGCAGCTAAGCCCGTAGCTTTTCAAAGAGTCCAGCAAGGACGGCAGCACGTCTTTCAGGTTGGCGTCCACCGCGCTGGCGCTCAGACCGTCAGACACGACGATTTGCACCTGCGGTTTCTTTTGGCAACGCTCTTGCAGCAGGCGTACTCCCTCATCCGTGAGAATGCGTCCCATGTCCGGGCGTTTCAAATAGTTCTCGGTGTTGTCGTACTGCGTTTCCACTGTGAACAGGGAGAATTGGTCGAGCACTTCCTGGCGGACTTCGCCGTATACGGCATCAACGGCTGCGGCGTGATCGCGACGCAATTGCAGCATCGTTTTGGTCAATGGTCGGACGCCTGTACGCCATACGCCAATCCGGGCTGGCGTACTTGTCAACAGCTCATCGAGTCCTTCTTTCCATTGCGGATTCGGAATTTGTGCCGTTCTCTCCGGCTCCTCCGATACGTCGGACTGGAAAGCTGCTGCCCCATTCGCTTCCACGCTTGGCTGTGCGCTTGGCTGTGCGCTTGGTTGCATGCTTGCTTCAACCACTTTCTCCACGGCCTGTTCCACCGCTTGCGCAGGAGCTTTTTCTCCCAGCTCAGACAGTTTCTTTTGCAGTTCTGCCACTACTTTGTCTACTAAAAAATCCAATTGTTGTTCCATCCGTCATACACCCCCTCTTCTTACATGAAGATTGTCGGATCGCCCGCTCTTGCCGTCAGCTTGCCGTTTTCCATGATCCCCATTTTCTCCAGCCATTTTTCAAAGGCAGGCGCCGGGCGCAGGCCGAGAACTTCGCGGAACGCAGCGATATCGTGGAAGCTGGTCGATTGATAGTTCAGCATGACGTCGTCCGCCATGGCTACCCCGATGACAAAGTTGACCCCTGCCGCCGAGAGCAAAATACCCAAGTTGTCCATATCGTTCTGGTCAACCTTCATATGGTTCGTATAGCATACGTCACAACCCATTGGCAGCCCGTGCAGCTTGCCCATGTAGTGGTCTTCCAAACCTGCCCGGATGACCTGGCGGCTGTCGTACAAATATTCCGGTCCGATGAAGCCGACCACCGTATTGACGATAAACGGGTTGTACTTGCGAGCCAATCCGTAGCAACGGGATTCCATCGTCACCTGGTCGATGCCGAAATGCGCCTCGGAAGAAAGCTCGGAGCCTTGCCCCGTCTCGAAATACCAGAAGTTCGGCCCGTAGGACGTACCTTCTTTGCGCATCAGCTCATCTGCTTCGTCCAGCAGTTTGACGTCGATACCGAAAGCATTGTTGCCTTTTTCGCTGCCTGCGAGTGATTGGAAAATCAGGTCGGCAGGCGCACCTTGACGGATTGCCCGCATTTGGGTAGTGACGTGCGCCAGAACACAGTTTTGCGTCGGAATCTCCCACTTGTTCATCACTTCTTTGGTCATCGTGAGAATATCTTTGACGCTGTCTGCCGTATCGATAACCGGGTTGATCCCGATAACCGCGTCGCCAATTCCGTAGCTAAGCCCCTCGTACAGCGCTGCCTTGATCCCTTGCACGTTGTCCGACGGATGGTTTGGCTGTACCCGTGCGGCCAGTACGCCTGGCTGGCCAATCGCTGTGTTGCAGTGGGTCACATTGCGAATTTTCGCCGCCGCTGTGATCAGGTCGAGGTTGCTCATCAGCTTTGCTGTTGCGGCGATCATTTCACTGGACAAGCCGCGGCTGATCCGCTTGATGTCGTTCTCGCCCGCATTGTGGCTCAAAATGTACTCGCGCAACTCGGCAACGCTCCAGTTTTTGATCTCGTTGTAAATTTTCTCGTTAATCCCCTCTTCAATGACACGAGAGACCTCGTCTTCCTCTGGAGGAAGCATGGGGTTGTTGCGGATGTCGGCCAAAGTCAAGTCAGCCAAAACCTGCTTGGCAGCTACGCGTTCCCGTGAATCGGAAGCAGCGATCCCAGCCAGCTGGTCTCCTGATTTGTCTTCGTTTGCCTTCGCGAAAATTTCTTTCAAATCGCGAAATTGATAGGTCTGTCCAAGCACAGTCGTTTTCGTGTTCATTTTGTCCACCCCTTTATACGTTACGCCTTCTCGTCAAAAGCGAGGGTTTTTACCACGACCGGGATAATCGTTCCCGAAATCGGCTCGCCCAGGTCGATATAATCGCCATACTCTACCCGCACCTGATCGATGCAAATAATTTCCGGTGCGCCCTTGCAACGCAGCGCCAGCGCCTGCCCCAATGCTTTTGCCATATCTGTCTCGCAGATCACGACCATCGTCTGGCTCTCGGCAAAATAGTGCCGATACTGATCGGACAGCTCCTGGGATATCGTTTGCAGCAACGCATACGAGCAATAGCCGATGCCCGAGATCGCGAGTGCGAACGGGATTCCTGTCGTTTTATCAAAAAGCCGTTCCCCCAGCTGGTAAATCGCCGCCACTTCCTGATGAAGCTGCGCCGGGTTCGCCAACTGCTCCTGGGTAAGCTCCAGCTTGAGAATCGGAATGTTTTTGATCGGGAGCAGCTCAGGCTTGATATGCACAGTCGATCCGCTGATCTCCGTACTTTGCATGCCTGCTCCGATAACCGTAGCCCGCACCGTCTGTTCCGGATCGAGCCAGTTAACCGCGTACGTCCCTTTTTCCCGCTCCTGCTGCAACACGTAACCGAGCAGCGGGCCAAAATCGCCGTAGCGACTCACATCTGCCATGCTTCTTACGGGAGCGCCTTCCATCAGCTTCCCGACCCCGCCGGAAACGGTCAGCTCCTCCACCGGGAAATCGCCGCGCAATTGAGGCCCTACTACCAGCAAGCCCGATATTTGCCGCTCTTTTCCCGTCAAGTAATCCAGCATGCTGCACGCCATCTGCCGCGCCACTTCCGAAATCTCGGCCAGACTGATTCTTTGACCGACCGTGATGCGCAAGCCTTTCGCAGAAAGCCATGCCTGGATGTTCGGCGACACGTACGTAACCATATCTTGCTGGTCCAGGCGAATCAGCCTGCCTCCGACGTGAAAAGTCACCGTCGCAATCGCTCGGCCGCGCTGGAAGTAAGCAGCATTCGCCGTCCCGCCGCCAATATCGACATTGACGATCGTTCCCTGGATCGTTTGCGAGCGTTTTTCCGCCCCCGCGCCTTTGCCTGCCAGCACGCCTTCAAGGTCCGCTCCCGCAGTTGCTACCACGAAATCGCCGGATCGCTCCGCCAGCAGATGAACGATGTGCTGCGCGTTTTTCTTGCTGGCTGTCTCTCCGGTAATGATCACGGCGCCTGACTTGATGGACGACAGACTGATTTGGGCCTTTCTGTACTCCTCTTGCAAAATCGCACCGATTCCTTCAGCGTCAATCTCGTCAAACCCGATCAACGGGGTGGAATGCACCTCACTCGCATACAGCAGCTGCCGCTCCACGATCTGGTAGCGCGGCAGCGAAAACGTGCTGGACATGCGCCCCAACCGCAATCGGCTGACGATCATTTTCGTTGTGCTGGTTCCGACATCGATGCCGACGCTTTGGATCCACTGTTCATCCATAATGAACCTCCTTGAACCATTGGCGTGCCAGACGAGGCAAGCAAAAAGACGCTTGAACAGCCGAAATAATCGCTTCCGGTCTGATACAAGCGCCTTTGCTTCTCTTGCTATCTACTTGTTGCGTTCGTTTCTTTTTATGAAAAAACTGCTCAGAGACATTACCCCTGAGTCAAAATCGTTTGCTCGCCTGAAAGAATTTCTTCCGCCAGCTTCACAAGTGGCATGCGCCGTTGCATGCTTACTTGCTGCATCCATTTGTAAGCGGCCTCCTCCTCTAGGGAGAGCGCGCTCATCAGCTTGCCTTTGGCTTTTTCCACTGCTTTGCGATCCTCGATCTTTTGTTTCAGATCACTAATATCTTTCTTCAGCGACACCACTTTTTCCTTTTGGCTGAGCGCAATCTCGACCGCAGGAATCAGGTCATCTTCGGATACAGGCTTTACCAGATACGCCGTTACCCCGGCTTTGCGCGCATCCAGGACAAGTTCCTTCTGGCTGTACGCGGTCAAAAGAAGGATGGAGCAGTCCGAAAAGGTGCGGATGATCCCACTCGCCTTGATCCCATTCAGGCCCGGCATTTTGACGTCCATGATGATGAGGTCGGGCTTGTGGCGATGAGCGAGTTCGACTGCCTCTTCCCCGTTTTTCGCCTCGGCCACTACCTGATACCCTTCGTTTTCGAGCATCTCGCGCAAGTCCATGCGGATGATCGGCTCGTCATCAACCACCATAATCTTCGGCTGTGTCATCTTCATCCTCCTTTTGGATCGGATAGAGAATGGTAACTTCCGTTCCGTTGCCTGTGTTGCGGAAATGCATGGTTCCTTCCAGGTCTTCCCTGACGAGCGTATCGACGATTTTCAGGCCAAGGTGTCCCTTTTTATGAATATGCTCCATATCCTCGATTCCCACTCCGTCATCCGTAACAGACAGGCTGACGAAATCGTCTTTCGAGACGAGCGCAATCGAGATGCGCCCTTCATGAAGCTCGCGGAATCCGTGAATCATGCAATTTTGAATCAGCTCCGTGACAATTAAAGCAAAAGATGTCGCCTTGTTGGACGGAAGGTACACGGATTCCCCCGTCACGACGACGTGTATGGCTTGCTCTGAACGTCTCATCGAGGAGACGATAATTTTCGATATTTTGGTGAGAATCTCTTTGAAATCGATCTGTTCCAGACCATCTTGCGCCAAATATTCGTGAATAATGGCGATGCTGTTAATCCGGTTGATGCTCTCCCGGTATACTTTCTCAATCTCGTTTGACTGCGACCGGCGCATTTGCAGGCGCAGCAGGCTTGAAATAGTTTGCAAATTGTTTTTCACGCGATGGTGAATCTCTTTGATGACAGCCGACTTGATCATCAGCTGCTTCTCTTTTTCGCGGATGTCCGAAATGTCCCGGAGCAAAATAATGCCCCCGATGATGTCGAGCTTGCGAACGGACGAAACCGCTTTCATCATGATAAAATGCTTCCCTTTTGACAACTCATCCTGAATGTAGCCGCCATGGCGCACGAAATTTTCCGGGGAAACTCTCCAGGAAAAAATGCGTTCGATGCTCTCTCCCTTTTCCGGCCGATCAAAGCCGATCATGGAGAGCAGCTTGTGGGCACGCCCGTTGGCATACGTAATGATTCCGCTCTGATCAAACAAAATCATGCCCTCATGCAGAAGCGAAGAAATCGGCATGTCAGGCACAGCAAACTGAATCAGTGTCTCGCTGAGATGCTCGGTCGTTTCCTTGAGCATTTCGACGTTTTTTTCTTGTTCTACCTGCTTGGAAATGTCTTGCTCGGTAATCAGCGTGCCAATCGTCTTGCCCTCGGCGTTTGTGATCGGTACGACGCTTTGACGCATGACGACCTGCTCTTGCGATACACCTCTGGAGCCGATGACCGGCTTGCCTGTAGTCAGGCAGTACATGACGGCTGGCTCGTTGATCGCAGTCGCCAAATGGCCTACGACTGAACCGCTGTACATGGAACGCGCCGTGCCCGGCTTGGCCTGCGCAACAACCAAAGCAGCACTTCGATCTACGGTCGGGCAGTCGATGAACATGTCTGCCTGCGACAGATCGGCAAAAATTTGCAGTTTGGAAGCAAGGTCCTCCACGATCTGGATGTCGTCCTCACTCAATATCGTAGACGATTTGCACAGTTCCCGTATGGATTGCATGCGAACCTCTTTTCACCTGCTAAGAGTTTGATATTGACTTCATTTTCTCACAGACTCGCTACGGCGGAAAGAGGCTTATTCGCTGACAATTTCTTGCAAATACGCACGCAATTCCGGCACTCCCTCGCTCGTGTAGGAAGACGTCGGGAATATTCTCGCGTCGCCCAGAGACTGGCGCAAGTAGCCCTCCGCTCGTTGTACATCGGCATCGGGATGGTCGACTTTCGTGATGACCCCTACGCAAGCTTGGGGAAAGCCTTGCGCGAAACCTGGGGGAAAGTAGTTGCGGTCGCGAGTGGCATCCTGAACCATCACGACGATGGTCGCCTCCAGCGAGGTAGCCATCAGCGTGCGGTAAAACATCGGATTTTCGCTATACTCGCCCGGCGTGTCAATCACCCAGTCCCGATATTCAAGCGCCTGAGTCTTCCTGGCTGGCTGTTCATCGTTGAACAGCGCTTTGACCAGAGAAGACTTGCCCGCTTCGATAGCACCGATGATCATGACACGGCCTGTCATGATTTCGTCACCAGCGCCGGTGTGAACCGCAGTTTTTCACTCAACACCTGATTGACCGCATCCACTGCCATCTGCACAGCAGAAACATCCCCAACGACAATCAGTGAGCCTGTGAAGCGATCGAGAAATCCAAGCTCGACACCCGCAGCCTTTGTCGCGATATCCGCAGCAATAATGGCTGTTTCTGTCGGTGTCAGGGTCAAAATGCCGATTGCCCCGGCTTCCTTGATCCCCAGCTTGGTGTAAAGCATAGGGTCAGGATTTGCGATCACATGAGCCAACGTGACCTGTTTTCCTGGCACAAATTCCTGTATGACTCGCGAACGTTCCTGTTCCATCGCTATTCCTCTCCTCCTGCGGCCCCCGGCACTTCAAACGAATCCACGATACCTACGATGATCGCATCGATCGGCACGCTGTTGCCCGTGAAAAGAATCCGGGCAGGCGTTCCTCGTGAAACGATGACCTGCTCGCCGATCCCAGCCCCGATCCGGTCTGCTGCGATCACGGTTTGCCCGCTCTCTTCGCCGCGCCAGTCAATCGGCTGAACAACCATCAGCTTCAAATTTTCCATGCCGTTTTCCTTTTGGGTTGCCCAAACGCTGCCGATCACTTTTCCCAAAAACATGCGATCACCCTTTTCCTAAGTAGCTGACCGTAATGCCGCGCTCCCTCATGCTGTCGTAAGCCAAAGGAGAGACAATCGCTCCTTTTTTCACATGCAAGGTCGTATCCCGAAGTTCCGGTTGGGATTTGATCCAGTCAGCCGTAAGCAGCTTGCCGGAAAAAACCGCCTCTGCCTCGTCCAACGCAGTCAATGTCGGCTGTTCAGGCTTTGCCTCCGCTTTTGGCAACTGCGCTTTCAGCTTGGAGACTACGCGATCGGCCAAACGTTTTTGTTCCGCAAACTCTACGCCCAGCTCTTTCATCGCTTCCACGTGGCGCTCGAACAGCTTTTCATAGGCTGGCGTCAGCGTCAATGTTTGCAGGGTGCGACGGTCGGCACGCTTGATGCCCGGCACATCGGAGCCTGCAATGACGAACTTGCCTGTCACGAGTGCGGAAAAGACGATTTCTGCCTTGATCGTGCCTTTCAACCCGGATGCGATTCTTGCCGCATTGTCCAGATCGATTTCCGGGATGACGATACCAGCGTAATCTTTTGGCACTTCCAATGGCGCAGGAGCGTACTCATCCGCAGTCAGGACTTTGCCTGCTCCCCCGCATTCGATCTTGTGCATTCCCAGCCAGGACGAGGTTTCCCCGTCCAGGAAGAGAATGTCGTGGCAGATGCCGTGGTTTTTCAACTGGATAAAATGATCCTGAAACGCCTCATGAGCCTGGCTGTCGCAAAAGACATACAGGACACGAGGTGCTTCAGGTTTCTTTTCTGTATTCATCGACAGCAAAATTTCTTTTGTAATCGATGCCACCATTTCTCTGATGTCCATCAAAGCTCTACCTCCGTTAGCCGGAGTAAAACTGGCCGTTTTTGCCGATCACTTTTACCCGGTCGCCCGTTTTCAAATTGGCGGCATTCCCTTCATCCAAATCGACGTGGAAATCGAGTGCGAACTGTGGATGTACGCGAACAACTACATCCGGATAGATGACAGGGCGGTCACTCTGCGTCGCAAGGATCAGCGTGTCGCCATCCTTCACTTCGTATTGCTCGGCATCCGCAGGCGACATATGAACGTGCCGCTTGGCTACAATTACACCTTTGTCGAGTACAACTGTGCCTTTTGCTGTTACGAGTACCAGACCCGGTGTTCCTTCAATATCTCCGGACATCCGCACAGGTGCGTGCACACCGAGCGCAAAACCGTCAGTACGAGAGATTTCCACTTGTGTCGCGCCACGCGCTGGCCCCAGAATCCGCACTCCGTGAATGCTGCCTTTTGGCCCGACGATTGTCACGGTTTCCTGGCAAGCAAACTGACCAGGCTGCGACAGATCGCGCATTGGCGTCAACTGATGTCCTGCTCCAAAAAGCTTTTCTACATCGGTTGGCGACAAATGAACGTGGCGATTCGATACACCAAGGGGAATTTCCCGCACTGCCTCGGCAGTCTGATTGGTGGAAGGTTGCTGTTGTTGTTCTTCAAAAGATTTCACTTGAATCCCTCTTCCTTTCAAGAAATCTGCCGCTGCTGGTGTGATTTTATCCCCTTTCTCAATGAGAAAGGGGTTTGGGATGCCTGTCTTATGCATTGCTCTCAAAGATGCTTCTGTAATAACTGCCATAGGGGATTACCCTTCGAGCTTAGGCAGGATCAATTCAATGTCTCCGTGTGGACGTGGGATAACGTGTACAGATACGAGCTCTCCTACTTTTTCGGCAGCAGCGGCGCCTGCGTCCGTGGAAGCTTTTACTGCACCTACGTCACCACGTACCATGACTGTTACGAGACCGCCACCTACGTGTACTTTGCCAATCAATTTAACGTTAGCTGCTTTTACCATTGCGTCAGCAGCTTCAACTGCTCCTACCAAACCTTTTGTTTCTACCATTCCCAATGCGGACATTTCTCCAGCCATGTTTTCGTTCCTCCTTAATTATATGGACAAATTTTTAACGTTTTAGGACGTCATTTCAGTTAAAACAGATTTAATGATGTTTTTGATCTCATCCCGGCTCAGGCCGACATTCATGGACGAGACAGCTTGCAGCACAGCTTCTTCCGCCTGTGTCGTTGCAGCAGCTTGCACTGGCGTGGACTCAGGCATTTCTCTCACGCCAAAAGCGACGCGCTTGATGTTGAAGAGATGCTTCGGACCGATGTTGTCGGATGTGATGTTGTTCCCGAAAGAACCGCATCCGAGTGTAAAGGATGGCTGCACGCCAGTCGTTGCTCCGATTCCCCCGAAAGTCGTTCCGGTATTGACCGGGATGCGGGAAGCCGGCATCGCTTGACCGTAGGATGCAATCACATTGTCATCCTGCGCGTGAATCCCAGCGGTGTGCCCCAATCCGCCATGCGTCAAAAGCTCCCGGCAGCGGGCAAACGCTTCGTTGTCTCCCGAAACGGTGTAGAGAGCGAGGATCGGTGCCAGTTTTTCAACCGACATCGGGTACTCTTTGCCTACTCCGGTTTCTTCCGCGATCAGCACTCGTGTTTCGGCAGGAATCGAGATGCCTGCCATTTGCGCGATCACATGCGGGGAACGTCCAACGATTTTGGCGTTGAGCGAGCCGTTCACCATAATAATGGCGGCTACTTTGGCCTTCTCGTTTTCGTCCAGGAAGTACGCTCCTTCGCGCTTCAAGGCAGCAATCATCTGGTGTTTGACCGATTCCTCGATCACCAGTGCCTGCTCGGAGGCGCAGATGGTGCCGTAGTCGAAGGTTTTGCTCTGCACAATGCGCTTGGCAGCAGCAGCGAGGTCAGCGCTGTGGTGGATGTAGACCGGAACGTTTCCTGGTCCGACACCATAAGCAGGCTTTCCGGAGCTGTATGCAGCCCGCACCATTGGCGTACCGCCAGTCGCGAGGATCACATTGGTCAGCTTGTGCTTCATCAGCTCATTCGTCGCTGGAAGCGTCGGCTTGGAGACGCAGTGGATCAAGCCTTCCGGCGCCCCAGCCTGCACAGCCGCCTGTGCCATCAGTCGCGCTGCTTCCAGCGTGCACTTGGCTGCCGACGGATGCGGACTGAATACGATTGCGTTTCTCGCTTTGAGCGCGATCATCGACTTGAAAATAACGGTCGATGTCGGGTTGGTGGATGGTACGATCCCGGCGACGATTCCTACCGGCTGTGCCACTTCCCACACTTTGTTTTCCTCGTCTTTGCGAACGATGCCGACGGTTTTCACGTCTTTGATGGAAGCATAAACATCTTGGGAAGCAAACAAGTTTTTCATCCGTTTGTCCGGGACGTTTCCGAAGCCTGTCTCCTCAACCGCAAGAGCCGCCAAACGCTCGGCATTCTCAACCCCAGCCTTGGACATGGCAGTGATGATCCGATCGATTTGCTCTTGCGTGTAAGTAGCGAGCTTCGCCTGCGCTTCCTTCGCTTGGGCGAGGTACGTACGCACTTCCTGAATGGAATACAAATCAGCGTCGAGTGTCATTATGCTTTGTCACCTCCGCCTTGTTGCTTTTCTTCAATCAGGCGAATGAGGTCTTCTTTCTTCGCCGTATTGATGTCATTGGTCGAGAGCGGGAAATCAGCAAACGAGCGAGCCAGCTTGCGCAGATCGTTGATCGATTGCTCTGCCAGCGTCGGCTCTGCCTTTGCCTGTGCAGGCTGCGGCTTCGCTTCTTCCTGCGCTTCCGAACGCATCAGATTTTTAATCATTTTCGGAACATTTTCATCAGGACGCGGTATGACGTGGGAGTGCAGCAAGCGTCCAACGCGTTTTGCCGCCTCAGCGCCAGCGTCAACAGCCGCCTGAACCGAAGAGACATCTCCGATTACGTAGACCGTTACGATCCCGCCGTCCGCGCCTTCATATGTGGCGACCTTGACGTCTGCCGCTTTGGCAGCAGCATCAGCGGCCGCAATAAGAGCGGGCAAGCCAAGTGTTTCAATCATGCCCAGTGAGTATGCATGAGCGCGCATTTACATTTCCTCCCCTTCAAGAGGGAAAATCCCTTTTATCGTTTGACTGGCTGTCGGGCAACGCTTCTTACAGCGTCGGCAAAAGCATCTGCTGCGGCAGTGCATGCCGATTGGCTTCCAGTAAGCAACGCTCCCCCAAAGTTCGTTTCCGTGGGCGGGCCAAAAAACTGCACCATCTGCACATCTGCTGCTTTGAGGGCGGCGTCAATGCCGTACATGGCCTCAAGCGGCGGAGCGATCAGATAGGCGAGCGGCTCCCCTTCCCTGATTCCGGCGAGCCCAGACAAGTAGCTGCCCGTCCGCGACACGACATGTGCGTAATACGCATGCGTCCCCTCTTCATTTAACGAGTAAAAGCAAGCTCCACTCTCCATGAATGCAACGGCTGCATCGATACCGCTCTCTACCTCCGATGGCGTCGCTCCACCGATCATCCCGATGAACTCGCCGGACAACGGACCGGACGCATTTCCAGATCCTGCATAAAACGACTTGGCGTAAATCACTTCTACAGCTGCCTTTTTCGTCGCCTCATCAATGGCCGTATAGCCCACATCATCAATGGTGGATGTAAGCATCCCCACACTGCGAATATGGGAAGGCAGGTTCAGCTTCTCCGCAAATTGTGGATCGACGTTGGGAATCATTCGGATCGCAAGCGGCGTCGCTCGAATTGGTTTTTCCATGCGTGTCACACTCCTTTCAGACAACTTCCCTTTTCAAAACGCAAAAAAAGGTGCCTAAACACGAAAGAACAAGACTCGTGTTCAAGGGCACCTTTGCCTTTTGTCTATTCACTTGTTTGGATAAGAATCACGCCAATTCTGCGATCTTATTCCTGCTTCTAATGTATGACAAGGCAGGAAAAAATGCAAGCGTTTTCGGTATTCCACGACTTTTCCATATTCCGGTCATTTGGCGGACACAAGCCCTGACTATTCTTGGTGTGTAGCCGGGACAGGCAAGCCTGCAAGCCGGCGCAATGAGCACGATACAACCGAAACCCAAGGAGGAATTTTTTATGAACTGAGACAGGCGATAAAATGACCTTGAACTACGAATCGCATTTCCCTTTTTCTTTTTGCCTAATGCTTGGCGTTCAGAACGAAACTTACGCTTCATGTATGTGAATGCTAATCTAATTCTT
>NZ_DOTK01000054.1:0-54746 GCF_003521185.1 Brevibacillus sp. | reverse complement strand
GTCGCCCCCTCCTACTCGATTGCCTATCGCTAAAAGGAAAGGTGAATCGTAATACTTCTGCCCTGTTCACGTCCAGCCAAATAGAAGAAGATGGAAATACAACAAAGCAAGCTTGGCTGGAAGGAGAGAGAACAGATGGCTATCGTATCATTGCAATCCACCAATCCGGATTTTTCGTTTCTGATCAAAAAAAATCCGGCGACCGGACTATCGCTGCGGTCGGTGCGCAAAGGAATCGCCTACGGGTGGTACTCGGATGCTTCCCGCTACCACGTTTATTTTAAAGATGCCGACAACGAAATATCCTATAAACAGTATGAACACGAGCATTTTGAATACTTGAACCTGTCGCGCTATAACACGCCTTTGTTTCCGCTTCATGCGATTGGCGAATATTTTTCGGCACCGTTAAAATCGCGGGATGAACGGGACGTTGCAGGCTACACGCATACTTTTTTCATCAACATGGTTCATATCGAGCTGGTGCGCTACATTGCCTTTTTTCAAAACCACGTCAAAGACTTTTCCTTCGAAATCGAGCACAGGGCCGACAAAAGCTACGCGTTGACCATTCGGACGCAAAAAAGCTTGCACGACCTGCTGCAAGTGACCAGCGTGCTCTGCCTGTTTTTGGCGACGTTCGGCAAAGAGCACCTCGATATTTCCGACAGCTTGCTCGACAAATACATCAAGAGCATCCAGGCGATGGACGCGCCTTTCTATATTCGCAGCCTGTTCTCGCGAAACTTTTTGCCCAAGCGGGAGCATTATCGCAAATACAAGGCTGCTCTCGAACAGACGGATCGTTACGAGATACATCTGGAGTATGGCAACACGGGCATGCAGCGCAGAAACTTTATTGCGGGACAGCTGCCCTTTTCGCGCCCGATTTTGGATGTCGGCTGCGGCGAAGGATTTTACGCCCTTGCTTTTGCCGGGAAGCTGGCGCATTGCTATTACGCGGTCGATATTGATGAAGAGCGGCTGGAACTGGTCAACCGGAAAGCCGTGGCGAAAGAGGTCGACAATATCGTCCTGTTTCCTTCCGTCGATTCGTTTTTGCTCGAATACAATGGCGAGCAGGTCGACATCATCTTGACCGAAGTGATCGAGCACATGAGCACGAAAGAGGCGAGAGCGCTGATTTTGCAGCTTTGCCGCGAGGTCGATTTTGCAAGCTTTATCATCACGACACCGAATGCGGATTTCAATCCGTACTACGAATTGTCCGGTTTTCGGCACGACGACCACAAATGGGAGATGGGCGAGCAAGCTTTCCAGACGTGGATGAACGAGATCATGCAAACGGCTGGTGTCGAGGGCGAGTTTGTCAAAATCGGCGATCAGGTCAACGGAATGCCGACGACACAAGGTGTCATTCTCAGAAAAAGGAGGGCGTAACCGATGCGTATATCGACGAACGTCCATACGATTTTCATGCTCGTCGGCCCGACCGAATGCGGGAAGACGACATTTGCCCAGCAAGTGCTGATCCCGCAGCTTGGAATCGCGGATGCGGGGAAACGGCTGCAAGCCAATGTGGCGTACATCTCTTCGGATCAATTGCGCCAGGAACTGCTCGGGTATGCGTACGACAAGTACGATCAGGTCATGCTGGAAGCGAGTGAACAAGCGTTTCGCCTCCTGTTCGAAAAGCTGCGGCTGGTCACGTCTTTCCCGATTAACGCGCCTTTCGTGGTCGTCGACACGACGGGCCTGGCCGAAGATTTTCGCGCGCGTGTCCGGGAGATCGCGAAGGAAAATCATTACAACGTGGAAGTCATCTTATTCGATTACCACAAGCGCGAGGATTATTACGCCTCCGAGCGGTCGAAAAAGCTGATTTCGAGCCACATCCTGCGGCTGAAAAAAGAAGTGCTGCGCGCCTTGTCCAAAGAAGGGTATGCCAAAATACACCGAATCCGGGCCAAAGATTTTGCTGCGGCAGAGCGCGGGACAAATGGCGCGACTTCCTATGAGGTGCACATCGAAAACAAGGCAGACTATTTGGCTACGATTCTTGCCCCAGACAAAAAGTACATCATCGTTGGCGATGTGCATGAGTGTGTCCAAGAACTGAAAAGGCTGCTTGTCGCCTACGGATACGAGCTGGAGGACAATCGGCTTGTTCCGACAGACAAAGTCCGCGACACGCAGGTGATACTCGCTGGCGACTGGATTGATAAAGGCAAGCAAACTCGCGAGATCATCGAATTTTTGTACGACAATCAGGAGCATTTTCTGTTCGTGCTGGGCAATCACGAGCATTTTGTCTACCACTTTTTGCAAGGAAAAATCAAGGGCGCGGAGCCGACGTTGTTGGAGACGTACTTCGACTCTGTCGCCGTATTGCGCGCCGATCCGCGATTGCACGAAAAGTTCAACCAGTTGTACGCGATTTCGCAGCCGTTTTACCGCGTCCAGTCGCTTGCAGGTCCGTCCTATTACGTGACACATGCGCCATGCGCAAACAAATACATCGGCAAGCTCGACACAATTGCCGCTCGCAATCAGCGCAACATCCGGATTGACCGGACGGATGCGCTCGAACAACAACTGACCTTTTTGGCCGAAGAAGCGGTGAGCAACCATCCGTATCACTTGTTCGGACACGTAGCGGCGAAGCAGGCGTTTCGTTTGAAAAACAAAATTCATCTCGACACGGGATGCGTGCACGGAAATGCGCTGACCTCCGTCATGATCACACACAGACCGCAGTACAAAACAGAGCGCTCCACACATGCGGCGATTGCCGAAGCATTGCCGACCTTGTTCCAGGCGAAGCGGGAGGTGTCACTTGCCGAGCTTGCCAGCGAAGAAGTTCGTCGACTCGAATACTGCCTGCAACATAAAATCAATTTCATTTCCGGGACGATGCCCCCGGCAGACAAGGACGAAGCGACAGGCGAGCTGGAGTCGCTGCAAGCGGGACTGCGCTATTTTGCCGAGCGCGGGGTAAAAGAAGTGGTGCTTCAGCCTAAATACATGGGCTCGCGCTGCAATGTGTATTTGCATCGGACGATGGAGCATTGCTTCGCGGTCAGCCGCAACGGCTACAAGATCAAGCAGGTGGATTTAACCCCGATTTATGAACAGCTGCTTGCCAAATTCGCAGCGTATATGGAAGAAAATCAGGTAGAGATGCTGCTGCTCGACGGCGAATTGCTGCCATGGAGGGCAATCGGCGAAGGGCTGATCGAAAAGCAGTTCAAACCGATCGGTGCCGCTCTGCAAAGCGAGCTGACTTACTTGCAGGAGCACGGTTTTGAACAGGCGCTCCACAAGCTGATCGGGGAATACGACGCCAGCGGATTTGCAAAAGAACAGTTTCATCTCCCGAAAAACGCGTTGGCAGCCCAGTACGGCCCGACGCTGTACCAAAACTACAAGCACGTCCGCGAAATCAAAGACAGCTTGGTTCCGCTCGATCAGCACCTGGCTGCCTATGCGACTTATGAAAAGCAGCTTGTCCTGTACGGAGAGTCTGGCGAGCTTGCCTTCAAGCCGTTTGCTGTGCTCAAGTTGATTGATGCCAATGGAGAAGAGCGGCTTCCCGATGGCCGAACTTCTGAGTGGTACCGCTTTGTCAGTGAAGATGCGTGCGCCGTGATTGATCTGGACGACGCAGACAGGGCGTATGAACAAGCCGCCCGTTTTTTCCAAACGACGACACTGGAGCAGCAAATGGAAGGGATCGTCATCAAGCCCGAGCTGCCGAACGGCAAGACAGTTCCGGCGATGAAGGTGCGAAATCCCGAATATTTGTCGATCATTTACGGCTACGATTACCGTTTCCCGCACAAGTATCGAAAGCTGGTGAAACAGAAGCACGTCGGGCAAAAACTGCGCACCGCCCAAAAAGAGCACGAGCTGGGCCAAAGCATGCTGCGCGTCAAGCTGGCGGATATTTCACCAGAGAACAAAGCGTACCAGCAAACCGTGGCGACGATGCTGTTTGAAGTCGCGCAGGAAAAAGAGATCGACCCTCGTCTGTAGGGGTAGGGCGCATACGAAAAGAAGCAAGTCCGCCTTTGAACAACGAAGGAGCGACCTCCATTTTGTGGCAACGACATGGCATGCGGGCGAATCACAGGGAGAGTTGGTTTTGCCCGTTTCGCGGATTTGCCTGAGCGGATACAAAGCTTGAACGAGAAAGAGCCGGACACATGAAAAAGAAGCCTGTCACATGATCAGGCTTCTTTTTGTTAGTGGAAAATGGAAAAGAGGTTAGCTCGCGTGCTCGTTTTTCTTAGCAACAGGAGCGGCTTCCCATGCGTCCGCATTTTCCAGACCAGGGATGCTGTCTTTGTAGAACACAGGGTCTTTGCCTGCTTTTTTCTGCTCCTGATAATCGCGCAAGGCGGCAAAGGCGACTTTGGAGAGCATGAAAATCGCAATCAGGTTGACCACGACCATCAGCCCCATGAACAAGTCAGCCAAGTCCCAAACGAGTTGCACTTTGGCGACCGCTCCGAACAAAACCATTGCCAATACGCTGACACGATAGAGCATGAGCCACAATTTGCTCGTTTTCAAAAACTCGATGTTCGTTTCACCGTAGTAGTAGTTCCCGATCAACGTACTGAAAGCGAACAGGAAGACCATGACAGCGAGAGTAGCCGACGCCCAATCGCCGAGATGGATGGACAGAGCCGCTTGGGAAAGCTCGATGCCGCTCAGATCGGACTGCTTGTACGCGCCGGAAAGCAAGATGATGAAAGCCGTGCTTGTGCAAATGATCAGCGTGTCTGTCAGAACGCCGAACGCCTGAATCAGACCTTGCTTGACAGGGTGGCTCGTCGTAGCCGTAGCTGCGGCGTTCGGTGCGCTACCCATACCTGCTTCGTTGGAGAACAAACCGCGTTTGACCCCGTGCATGAGCGCAGCTCCCAGCGTACCGCCAGCAACCTGCTCCAGGCCAAAGGCACTTTTCACAATCAGGGCAATCATTTCCGGCATTTTCGTAATGTTCATCATGACGATAAACAGGGCAACGCCAATGTACAAAATCGCAAGCACGATGACGATATACTCGGACATTTTCGCGATGCGCTTCACTCCGCCGAAAATGATCGCAGCAAAGGCGATGGTCATGATCAGGCCGATCGTCAGCCGATCTGTTCCGAACGAGTTTTCAAAAGCGAGCGTAATCGTGTTGGACTGCACCGCGTTGAACACCAGACCGAAAGACAAGGTGATCAATACCGCAAACAGGGCACCCATCCACCGCTTGTTCAGTCCTTTTTCCATGTAGTAGGCAGGACCGCCGCGGAAACCGTCTTTGTCTTTGATTTTATACACTTGCGCCAGCGTGCTTTCCACGAAGGCAGAGGCAGAACCGATGATCGCAATGACCCACATCCAGAAAACCGCGCCAGGACCGCCGAGCGCTACGGCGATGGCAATTCCCGTAATGTTTCCGGTACCGACACGCGCGGCCATACTGATACAGAAAGCTTGGAAAGGAGAGATGCTGTCGGCAGACCCTTTTTTCCCTTCGCGAATCGCTTGGAGCATGTCTTTGATCATGCGGACTTGCAGGAAACGGCCTTTGAACGAGAAGAACAGACCGAGCACAACCAGCATGACGATCAGAACATAAGACCAGAAAAAATCGTTGATGGACGCTGTTACATCTAACAGAAATTGTTGCATGTTGTCACCTCGATTGGATAGATGGATTAAAAAATGCTGATATCCCACTCATGCACGATCTGCTTCAACAGGGATACACCTGCCACGCTGTTTCCGCATGAGTCGATGGCCGGGCCAAAAATGCCGATGCCGCAGCCGCCGGGAAAAGGGGATTGTGATCTCAGGTTGGGAGGAACGAGTGTCATAATCCCGCCAGACACGCCGCTTTTGGCCGGAAGCCCCACATAGGCAGCAAATTTGCCGGAAGCGTCGTACATGCCGCAAGTGAGCATCAACGCTTTTGCCAAGCGCACGACTTCTTTGGGCAAAACTTGCTCGCCGCGCAACGGGTGATAGCCGTCCAGCGCCAAAACCAGGCCGATCAGCGCGATCTGCTCCGTATTGACCTGAATGGAGCACTGTTTTAAATACACTTCCAGCGCTTCCTCGACTTCGCAATCCAGATACCCTGTGTCTTTCAGGTAATGCGCCAGCGCACGGTTTCGGTGTGAATGCATCCACTCCGAGACGAACACTTCCTCGTTAATGACAGGAGCCGAATCTGTAATATTTTGGAAAATTGCGTATAAATAGTGCAGTTTTTGTTCCGGCGTACTTCCTGGCAAAAGCGAGGAGACGGTAATGGCGCCCGCATTGATCATCGGGTTGAACGGCTTGCCTGGCTTGTGCATCTCCAGACGGATAATCGAGTTGAACGCATCTCCCGTCGGCTCCACGTCCACGCGATCGAGCACGTAAGTCATGCCGTGGTGACAGCAAGCTGCGATAAAGCTGACGACCTTGGAAATGCTCTGCATGGTGAAAGGAACTTCCCAGTCACCAGCCGTCACTTTGTTTCCGGAAGGGCCGACCATGCAAATGCCGAGCTGTGTCGGGTCTGCTCGCCGCAAAGCGGGAATGTAACTGGCGCATGCACCCTCTGAAGCTTGCTCGCGATGGTAGGCGACCCACCGTTGCAGATGTTCTGTCACCTGCTGTGCTTCCCATTTGTTTGTCGATGTTGCTGTTTGAAACAAACCCCGTTCCCCCCAAATCCTGTACTGTAAGCCTGTTTGTCAAGGAGCGAAAGCGCTTCCACGCCACGCAAAAATCGTATATTGAACACTTTAAAACCAACCTACAAAATCAAACAAAAACCAACAAAAGCTTTCACGCATTTATATAAATATTTTTTCTATACTTGTCGTTTACGTGTTTTATGGATAAGAATAGTAAGGGGAAAAAAGTGACAAACCCTACAGCAATCCAACAGGGAGGGGAAAGTGGCGCATGCATTCCCCATTAAAAAAGGATGGCTACATCCTGGCACTCATGCTGATCACGGTTCCGCTGGCAGGCGAACTGAAATTTTATCCGGTCAACGAGACGTTTCGGATCAGCTTCGGCGCGCCGACCTTTTTCTTCTTCTTGCTTTTGTTCCAGCGGCTTCCGGCGGTGTTGCCCGGGTTTTTGACCGGACTGTCTGTCGTCGGCTTTCGCTTGCTGCTTGACTCGTACACGCACAGCCCGTTTCATTTGGCTACTTCGATGCAAGAGCACTATTCGAGCTTTTTTTTCTACTTTTCGTATTCGCTGCTTTTTTATGTGATCCGAATGGAGCGGTTCCGCGAGCGGACATTGATCATCGGCGGAATCGGGATGGTCATTGAGGTCGTTGCCGATCTGGTCGAGCTGCTATCGCAGTATGTGCTGTTTCACATCGTCGTGACCTGGAGTTCGCTGCAAGAGATGTTCGTGATTGCGCTCTCGCACAGCTTCGTCGTGCTCAGCTTTCTGAATATGATCCGACTGTACGAGACGCAAGCGCGGGAGAAGCAAACCCGCGCGCAGCACGAGCATATGTTGATGCTCATTTCCAATCTGTACGAAGAGTCGATTCATCTGAAAAAGACGCTGCAAAATGCCGAGAACATCACGGTCAAGTCGTTCGAGCTGTACCAGCGCCTGCAAGCGCAAAAAGACGGGCTTGAACAAGCTTCCGTCGACTCGTTTGCGCGACAGGCGCTGATTATTGCAGGAGAAGTGCATGAAATCAAAAAAGACAACCAGCGAATTTTTGCCGGGCTGCAAAAACTGATTACCCACGAAAACCGGACGGATTTTATGGATATTCATCAGTTGGCAGACATCATCGTGCGCTCCCAGCGGAAGTACGCGAGCCTGCTCGGGAAAAACATCGAGTTTACTTGCCTGATTTCTGGAGAACACCCGCCCTATCACGTGTTTACCTTGATGTCGTTGATCAACAACATCGTCGCCAATGCCGTCGAGGCGATCCAGAATACGGGAAGCATTTTGATCCAGGTGAACCGGGACAAAGAGTTTGTCGAGATCAAAATTGCCGACGACGGCCCGGGTGTTCCGCCCAGGCGCAAAAAGCTCCTGTTCAAGCCTGGATTCACGACCAAATACGACGACAAAGGAGCACCTTCTACGGGAATCGGTCTTTCTTATGTAAAAGAGATGGTGGACGAGCTGCAAGGAGAGTTGGTTGTCGGAGACGGCGCGGCGGGAAAAGGAACGGAATTTGTCATCCGCTTGCCGATCAATCTTGTGAGGGAGAAAGAGGGAGACGATGCACTTTTACTTAATCGATGACGATGAAGCTGTGCGCCTGATGCTGACAGAAATTATCGAGGATGAGAACTTGGGGGAAGTGGTCGGGGAGGCCGAGGACGGAGCGCTCGTTGACGGTCATATGCTGACGATGAAACATGTCGACATCGTCCTGATTGATCTGCTCATGCCCGAGCGTGACGGGATTGAAACGATTCGCCAAATTCGGCCTGTCTTCAAGGGCAAGATCGTGATGATCTCGCAGATGGAGTCAAAAGATTTGATCGCCCAGGCTTACTCGCTCGGCAGCGAATACTACATTATTAAGCCAGTCAACCGGATCGAAGTGGTGACGATATTGCAAAAAGTCATCGAAAAAATCCGGCTGGAAAAATCGATTCAGGATATCCAAAAATCGCTGCATTCGGTCTTGCAACTGGATCAAGGGCTTGGCAGCCAGAACCGGGCGAGCAAAAGCGGCAAACAGTTGCGCGAGGCGGGGCAATTCCTTTTGTCCGAGCTGGGGATTGCCGGAGAGAACGGCAGCAACGATTTGCTTGACATTCTCGACTACTTGAACGAATGGGAGCAGAAGCATACGCTGAAAAGCGGCTTTCCAGCGCTCAAAGAAATTTTTGTCGCGGTTGCCCAAGCCAGACTGGGAACTGCCGCGGATGAAACACAAGTCATGAAAGTCGTCAAAGCGTCCGAGCAGCGGGTCAGAAGAGCGATCTATCAGTCCTTGAATCATTTGGCATCGCTAGGCTTGTCCGATCTGTCGAACTGGAAATTTGAAAATTACGCTTCCCAGTTTTTCGATTTTACGTTTGTGTGGAAAAAAATGGCCGAGCTGAAAAATAAAACGGCCACTGCTTCGGACATTCGCATCAACATGAAAAAATTTATTCAAGTTCTTTATGCCGAAGCCAAACGAATCCAGGCAGAAGCATAGCAAGCGTAAAGACGCAAAGCGACGGCACAAGAAGCCGTACTTGCCGTGACATGTCACGCAAAAAGCCCTGACCACTCGATCAGGGCTTTTTGCTGTCGGACAACCGGACACGCGGACTCCCGTCTCGACTGACTCTTACGTCCCGTCCTTTTCCATCAGCTTTTTCAGCTTGCGGTAGACGGTATTTCTGCCAATTCCGAGAATGCGCGCCGTCTCGGAGATGTTGCCGCCCGTCTGCAAAAATACGTCGACCATGTCGCTCTTGCCAGATTGGGTTCGTTCTTTTTGAGCATCGCTTATTTGTCCCTCGGCGGGCTTGGCAGAAAAGCTGGACAAAATGTAGGCAGGGAAGCGCTCCCGCTCAATTTTGCCTCCCTCCGACAGAAAAGCCGCTTCGCGCAGGGCGGCCGCAAGCTGACGCACGTTTCCCGGCCAACTGTAGCTCTCGATCAGCTTTTTGGCACTGGTTCCAAGCGCAAGCGGCCCTGTGCCCAACTGGGCTTCGATGCCGTGCAGCAGCAACTGGGCGAGCTGTAGCCGATCTGCACGCTCCCGCAACGGCGGCAGTGTGACCTGAACGCCTTGCAGTCGGTAAAACAAGTCAGCGCGGAAGCTGCCTTCCTGCACTTTTTGCCACAAATCGGTGTGCGTAGCCGTAATGATCCGCACATCGACGTGAATCGGCTTCGTTCCGCCTACCCGATAGACGGTGAAATCTTGCAGCACGCGCAAAAGCGCCACTTGCATCTCGGACGGCATCTCGGCTATTTCGTCGAGGAACAGTGTCCCTTGGTGAGCTTGTTCGAATTTTCCCGGCTGTCCGGTCTGTTTGGCTCCGGTAAACGCTCCCGGCTCGTAGCCGAACAGCTCGCTTTCTAGCAAACTTTTCGGAATCGCCCCGCAGTTGATCGCGACAAAAGGCTTGTCCGCACGCTCGCTTGCCAGATGAATCGCCTGGCTGACGACGTCTTTGCCTGAGCCGCTTTCGCCAAACAGCATAACCGTATATTCCGTTTTGGCTGCCCGCTTGGCAAGCCGAATGGCCGCGAGAAAGGCATCGTCTGTGCCGTATAAGTCATCAAAAGAGGTGAGACCTGTCCGATTTGCCCGGAGCGGCCTCGCCTTCGGTTTGGAGGATGGAGGGCTTGCGGCGATCTGCGGTGGACGCGTATCAAGCAGAACGGAAGCCTGCCAGTGATGTTCTCCGCCCCCTTTTGTGAGCAAGGGGAGGGAACGGGGAGTGGAAATGTCTTTTTGCCTGCCTAGCAAAGACTCGATGTCTGCTACTAGCTCTGTCACATGCACCTGTCCCAGCCGCTGTCTGTTTCCGCGCAGCAGTTGGTGCGCTTCGCGGTTGCCGCCCGTGACGATTCCGTCCTGATTGACGGCCAGCAGCGCGTGGTGCTTGGCGTTTTTCTCCGGATAGAGCGAGATGACCATCTGCCGATCGGGACGATGGATAAGCAGCCAATCTTCCACTTTGCGCGCCATCACATCGACCATGCCTAGTAAGGAAGGGTGGTACATCGCCGCATGTCCGCTAATATCGAGCACAGCTACCAGCTCGCCCTGCGGTCCGAAAATCGGGGAGGCGGCGCAATACAACATATGGTTGGAGTCAAGATAGTGGTCTTTTCCGACGACAGCCAGCGGTTTTTGTTCCACAATGACTGTCCCCGCCGAGTTGGTTCCGCGCACCTGCTCAGACCAGCAGGCGCCGTGATGGACCTGGATTTTTTCCGTGTCCTTGAGGAAGACAGGATCGCCTTTGCTCTCCAGGATGTAGCCCGACGTATCGCAGAGGGCGACGATCGAGTAGGAGCTTTTCAGCCAATAAGCCAATCGCTCCATGGTTGGGTCCATCGTTCTCATAAACTCTTCTTTTTGTTCCCTGTATTGCCGAAACTGGGTTTCTTCCAGTATGGCATCCTTTGCTGTCAACGCATTAACCCCATTGATCCGGCTTCGCTCCCACGACTTTTTCAGCAACGCATTGGTGGGTTCCAGCAAACGATTTCCCCCTCTAGCAGAGAAAATAAGACCTTCCTTTCTATATTACCACAATTTTCAAACTACAATGGGCAATGGAGCAATTGTATCGCAAAAATGGAGCAACTGTTCCAACGCAAGATTGCTAGATTCATAGAAAAGCCGCTGTTTGTAAGCGTTTTCTATTTGGCACAAAACATGCTTCTAGTAAGGGACGAATGCACATAAGCGAAAATGAGGAGGGGCTTACGTGGCGCAAACGGCAAAAATCACATTGGACCCGCGTGTCGAAGCTTTCTTGGCAGGCGGTCCGAAAAAGCTGTTCATTGGTGGGGAGTTTGTAGCGTCAGCATCGGGAAAAACGTTTGACACGATTGATCCGGCTACTGGTGAAGCGATTACGTCTGTTTATGAAGCCGATGCGATCGATGTCGATCTCGCGGTGCAAGCCGCAGAAAAAGCTTTTGCGACAGATTGGGCCAAGGTGACGCCTAGCGAACGCGGGCGGATGCTCTGGAAGCTGGCTGATTTGATGGAAGAGCATGCAGAGGCGCTCGCGCAGCTGGAGACGATCGACAACGGCAAGCCGATCACCCACGCCCGTTTCGCTGACGTAGCATTGGCGATTGATCACTTCCGCTACTATGCAGGCTGGTCGACGAAGCTGGCTGGCGAAGTGATCAACAATTCTGCCGGGCGCAACATGCTGACTTACACGCGCCGCGAGCCGATTGGCGTGGTCGGGCAGATCATTCCGTGGAACTTCCCGCTCTTGTTGGCTGCGTGGAAGCTGGGCGCGGCACTCGCTACAGGCAACGTCGTGATTTTGAAAAGCGCCGAGCAAACGCCACTGTCCGCGATCTATTTGGCGGAATTGATCCAGCAAGCGGGATTCCCCGATGGCGTCGTCAACATTATTACAGGCTACGGGCCGACAGCAGGCGCGGCGATTACGAACCATCCGCGCATTCGCAAAGTGGCTTTTACCGGATCGACGGAGGTCGGCAAGCTGATCATGCAGCAAGCGGCGGGCAATTTGAAGCGCGTGTCGCTGGAGCTGGGCGGCAAATCGCCGAACATTATTTTCCCGGACGCCGACTTTTCCAGAGCGATTCCTGGCGCGTTGATGGGTATTTTCTTCAATCAAGGCCAAGTGTGCTGCGCAGGCTCGCGCTTGTTTGTTCATAAAAAAGTGTACGACAACGTCCTGGCTGACATGACGAGCTATGCGGCCAAAATGAAGCAAGGCAACGGCCTGGACGAGTCGACAGAGATCGGGCCGCTCGTATCGAGCGAGCAATTTGAGCGGGTGACAGGCTACTTGCAAAAAGGGCATGAGGAAGGCGCGACTTCATTGACAGGCGGCGTACCGTTGGAAGGGCCGGGCTATTTCGTTCCGCCTACGATTTTTGCCGATGTCAATGAGCGCATGACGATTGCCCGGGAAGAAATTTTTGGCCCGGTTGTCGCAGCGATGCCTTTTGACGACGAGGAGCAAGTCGCAGATGTCATCCGGCGGGCGAATGATACGGAATACGGGCTGGCAGCAGGGGTGTGGACGACCGATCTGCGCAAAGCGCACAAAGTCGCGCACGCCTTGGAAGCAGGCACTGTCTGGGTCAACTGCTACAATGCGCTCGACGCTGCCGTGCCGTTTGGCGGCTACAAGCAATCCGGATACGGCCGGGAGATGGGTTCGTACGCCCTGGACTTGTATACGCAGGTGAAGGCGGTCTGGGTCAACCTCGATTAGGGCAAGGGCAAAAAACAGAGAAAACAAGGGGGAATCAAGCATGAGAGCGGCGCAAATTTTGGAGCAGCGTAAACCTTTGCGTATTGGAGAGGTGCCCGATCCGACACCAGGTTCGAAAGACGTGATCGTCCGGGTCGAAGCGTGTGGGGTTTGCCGAAGCGACTGGCACGCCTGGATGGGAGATTGGGACTGGATCGGACTCAGCCCGCAGCTGCCGATCATTCCGGGACATGAACTGGGAGGTGTCGTCGAGGCAGTCGGCAAAGAGGTGAAAAATTTCCGTCCGGGCGATCGCGTGACCACGCCTTTTCATGAAGGGTGCTCACATTGCGCCAATTGCCTCTCCGGCCATTCCAACCGTTGCGACAACCTGGCGATTTTCGGCTTTAGCTACGATGGCGCCTACGCCGAATACGTCCGCGTGCCAAACGGCGACTTCAATCTGATTCGCCTGCCAGACGAGGTAGACTCGCTGACAGCAGCCGCGATCGGTTGCCGTTACATGACGGGTTATCACGGTGTGATCCGTGGAAACGTTCAGCCGGGCAGCTGGCTGGCCGTGCACGGCGCGGGAGGAGTCGGACTGTCATCGGTTCAGGTGGCGAGCGCAGTCGGGGCGATGGTCATCGCTGTAGACGTCGATGACGCCAAGCTGGCCAAGGCAAAAGAAGAAGGCGCCGTTGCCGTCATCAATGCCAGAAAAGAAAATGTCGTGGAAGCGGTCAAGGAAATTACGAAGGGCGGGGCGCACGCCTCCATCGATGCGCTCGGCATTCGCGATACGATTCTCAATTCGGTTTTGAGTCTGAGAAAAGGCGGCAGGCACGTCCAGATCGGATTGACTACCAAGGAAGAGGGCGGCATGGTCGGATTGCCGATCGATGCGATCACCGCGATGGAACTGGAGATCGTCGGCAGCATCGGCAATCCGCATGCGGCTTACGAAGGATTGCTTACGCTGATCGCCCAAGGCAAGCTGAACCCGTCTTCGCTCGTGTCCAAGGAAGTCGCTCTCGATGACGTGTCGGGCATTTTGGAAGACATGACGAACTACAACACATTCGGCTTTAATGTGATTACGAAATTCAGATAGAACAGATGAACCAGTGCGTCTCTGAGTAGGACGAGAGACACACTGGTTCATTTTTTCTGGGGGCCAGTGTGCTTAAAAAATGTTTCATAAAAAGGAAAATTGGGGTAATTGTCGAAATATTTATCCGAATTGTTGTTCCCTCACTTTTATATCTGGAGGATGGAGATCATGAGTCAGCGGATAGCTCTGGATAGATATGCGAATCTTTCACAAGAAAGAGTCAAACTTGAACAGGAGTGGGAACGATTTGTTTCTGGAGTGAACGAAAGACCGGCCATTCGACCGCTGATGTACGAATCCTGGCAGCGCTGTCAGGAGCAAAATATCCATCCTCTGCGCACGAGAACGACGGTCAGCCTGTCCCGGGCGCAGATCGAGGCGTACTGGGAAGAAGATACGCTCCAGCATATTCTCAAGCCGCTTTTGCTGAAAATGAAAGACGCTTCGCTCGACTCGGGCCATTTGGTCACCTTCTGCAATGCCGCAGGAGACATCGTGCATTTGGACGGTGACTTGTCGCTGATGCTGAAAGCAGAAGACATGAATTTTGTCGTCGGCTCCTCCTGGGCGGAGCATCGGGCAGGGACGAACGCCATCGGAACTTCGCTCGTGACGGGGCGACCAGTACAGGTGTTTGCTGGCGAACATTTTTGCCAGGAGGTGCAAAAATGGACGTGCTCCGCCGCGCCTGTTCGCGATCCTGTCACACAGCAAATGATTGGCGTGTTCAATTTGACAGGCTTGTGGAGGGTCAACCACCCGCACTCTTTGTCAGCTGTTACCTCGGCAAAGCAAATCGTGGAAAAATATTTGCGCGGTCAACTGGAACAGGAACGTTTCCGCTTGACAGAGCGTTTCTCGCATCTCGTCTCTTCGGCTGTGACGAGTCCTTTTCTGGTACTCGATCGCGGCGGGAAGGTCATTAATGCGTCCAGTATCCTGTACGAGCAAGGGTGGGTTGATCGCCAGCAAAATTTGATCGGGGCGCCTCCTTCCGCTTTTGCCATTATCTCGAAAATGCAATGGGAGGCCGAACATGTGAGGGGAATATGGCGCTTTGAACTTATTCCGTATATATATGGCGGCAGGCCGATCGGCTCTGTCGTGTACGCAATTCCCCCGAACGACGAGTACGGCGTGCGGGAAGCGACGGCGGCGCAGCCTGTTTTTGCAGGGAGCGGAGGGGCAGATGGCTCCGCACGCGAGCCGTTGGCACCCGACTTTGCCGAAACGGCGAAACCGTTTATCCGCAGCGAGCGATTTTACCGTTCGCTGTTCGAAGACAACCCTTCGGCGATCATCTGTTACGACTTGCAAGGGAACATACTGGAGGCCAATCCGGCCGCCGAGAGATTGATCGGCTATACCGTAGAAGAACTGCAAGCGAGCAACATTATCCAACTAATCTTGCTGGATTGCGCCGAAAAAAAGCTCCATCCGTTCAGCCTGGAAGGAATGGGACGACCGCAGGAGTTTGAAATCGCTGTCAAACATAAAAATGGACACAGCATCGACGTCAGCATCAACAACTTCCCGATGTATGTAGACAACGAGATCAGCGGCTTCTACGCCATCGCCAAAGACATGACTCGCCACAAGCAGATCGAGGCGGATTTGCGTTCGACGAAGGAACAGCTTGATGTGTACCTGCGCAATACGGACGATTCGGTCGTTGTGCTCGACGTCGGCTTCCATATCGTTAAAGTCAACCGGGCGTTCGAGCAGATGTTTGGCTGGAGTGAACAGGAAGTCATCGGGGCCGAGCTGCCGACGATCCCTGACTTTTTGCAAGCGGATTTCCAGCTGCTGCAACAGGAAATTGTCCGAAATCGCCACGTGACATCGTATGAGGCGCTGCGTCAGCGAAAAGACGGGACGCTGCTCGATGTCAGCACCTTCATTTCGCCGCTGTCTGATTCAGAAGGGAACCTCATCGCCTTCGTGGCGATTCAACGGGACATAACCGAGCATAAGCGGATGGAAGCGGCCTTGATTGAAAACGAAAAGCAACTGCGAACGCTGATCAACGCCATGCCGGATTCCGTCTGCTTCAAAGACAGCGAAGGCCGCTGGATCGAGGCGAACGATTGCTGCTTGCGCGTGTTCCGCCTGGAGAACGTGCCGTATCAGGGAAAAACGGACGGGGAGCTGGCTCTGCTTTCCCCGGATTATCGCGAGGCATTGCTGCAATGCGCCGAATCGGACAAGCGGGCATGGGAAGAAGGCAAGCCCGTCCGGCTGGAAGAAGTCGTTTACCTGGACTACGGCGATGTGCGAATTTTTGATGTGAGTAAAATTCCGTTATTCGACCCGGAGGGCAAACGCACGGGCTTGGTCGTGATCAGCCGGGACATTACGGAGCTGAAAAAGACAGAAGAGCTGCTGCGCAAGTCGGAAAAGCTGTCTGTCGTCGGTCAATTGGCTGCGGGAGTCGCGCACGAAATCCGCAATCCGCTGACTTCCATTCGCGGTTTCATTCAATTTATTCAGGAAGGCCATTACAAGCAGGAGTATTTTCAAACGATCTTGTCAGAGCTGGATCGGATTCAATCGGTTGTCAACGAGTTTTTGGTGCTCGCCAAGCCGCAGGTCATCCATTTTACGCCGCGCAATCTGCCGCCTTTGCTGCATCAGGTGGTAGAGCTTTTGCAGACCGAAGCGATTTTAAACAATGTCCAGATTGTGCTGGAGATTGATCCGGTCGCCACGATGGTCAATTGCGAGGAAAATCAGTTAAAACAGGTCTTTATTAATATTTTAAAAAATGCGATCGAGGCCATGCCGTATGGCGGGCAGATCACTATTCAGCTCAAGCAGCAGGGAGAAGCTCTGTCGATTCGGATTTTGGATCAGGGAGAGGGAATAGCCGAGGAGCGAATACCGAAGCTTGGGGAACCTTTTTATACGACCAAGGAAAAGGGCACAGGTCTTGGCCTGATGATTAGCTACAAAATTATTCAAGCCCACCAAGGAACGATGAAAATTAATAGCCAGCGAAACAAGGGGACGACGGTGGAGATTCATTTGCCTGTGTGTGAACCTCTTGAATGAGCGTTTGTGTAAAGCCCGGGGGAGAAGAGATGCCTCTGGGTTTTTTGGTGCGGGCAGCGGCGTGAATAGAACCGTTTTTTCGACAAAAACCAGCAGAAAACATGCGAAAAAAGTAAAAAGACAGAATATTGACAAAGATGATACGGGATGTTAATTTTTGTTTAGGAAAACGTTTACCCGAAATGAGAGAAAGTGAGTGAGAAACCATTTCTGTCACGATAAAAGACATCGCCCAACTCGCCAACGTTTCTATCGCCACTGTCTCGCGTGTCCTGAACAACTCCAAGCCAGTCAGACCGGAGCTGCGGGAAAGAGTCCTGCGGATCGTCCAGGAGACGGGCTTTCAACCGAATGCGATAGCCAGAAGTCTCGTCAGCAAGGAAACCCGCATCATTGGAGTTATGATCCCCGACATCAACAACAACTTTTACTCCAACCTCACCTACGGCATCGACAGCGTGCTTAGCGAGGACGACTACAGCATGTTTTTGGCTATTTCCGACGAGATCGTGGACAAAGAGCTGAAGTATTTGCGGCTGTTCAAGGAAAAGCAGCTGGATGGCGTCATCATCGCGAGCGTGCATTTTTTGGAGAGCAACTTCCAGACGCTGCTCGACATGCAAGTGCCGACGGTCGTAACCGGCCATGATTTGCCCGGCTACCAAATTCCCACGGTCAACGTCAACAACGTACAGGCTGCGTACGATGCGACCGCTTACCTCATCTCGCAGGGCCATCAAAAAATTGCCTGTGTCTCCGGGCCTTTGTGGGACCCGCCGTGCGGACTGGATCGCATGGGAGGGTACCGCAAAGCGATGCGCGCACACGATTTGCCGATTCATGAAGGTTTTGTCGTCGAAGGGGATTTCACTGCCAAAAGCGGCTATGAAGCGATGCGCCGCATCTGCGAGGAGAAGGTGCGTCCCACGGCGGTGTTTGTAGCGACAGACCTGATGGCCGTCGGGGTGCTCAATTACTTGCACGATCACGGGATTCGCGTCCCGGAAGACATTTCGGTCATGGGCTTTGACAATCTGGAGCTGGCCTCCTTTACCAGACCGATGCTGACTACCGTTCACAACGACCCGTTTATGTACGGGAAGGCTGCCGCGGAGCAATTGCTCAAGCAAATCAGAAACGAGCCGGTGGAGAGGATGAGCATCGTTCCACACCACCTCGTCGTCCGGCAAAGTGTAAGCGTGATTTACGAGCGTACACCATGAATCGCCCATAGATGTGATCCAAACAGAGAGCTTGGCTCGAAAAAGGAGGGAAACGCATGAAGCTCGGCGTGTTTACTGTGTTGTTCAGCGACAAATCGTTCGAGGAAATGCTCGACCATGTGAAAGAGGCAGGATTGGAGGCAGTCGAAATCGGAACAGGTTGCTATCCAGGCAATGCGCACTGCCAGCTGGATGAGCTTTTGGAAAGTGCAGGGAAGCGCGAGGCGTATCGCAAAGCCGTAGAAGAACGCGGGCTGGTCATCAGCGCATTGAGCTGCCACGGCAACCCGCTGTCGCCAGACAAAGAATTTGCCCAGCAATCGCATGAGACGTTCGTCAAAACGGTGCAACTGGCCGAACAGCTCGAAGTCCCTGTCGTCAACTGCTTTTCCGGCACAGCAGGCGATCATGAGGGCGCGAAGTATCCGAACTGGCCTGTTGCCCCCTGGCCGAACGAATATCGGGATGTGCTGAACTGGCAGTGGAACGAAAAGCTGGTGCCGTACTGGAAGGAATGGGGCCAATACGCCCACGATCACCAGGTAAAGGTCGCGCTGGAGCTGCACGGAGGCTTTCTCGTCCACACGCCCGGGACGCTGCTGAAGCTGCGCGAACAGGTGGGAGAGGCGATTGGAGCCAATTTTGATCCGAGCCATATGTGGTGGCAAGGCATCGATCCGGTGGCGGCGATCAAAATATTGGGCAAAGAACAAGCGATTTACCATTTCCATGCCAAAGACACTTTTATCGATCAGGAAAAAGTGAACATGTACGGCCTGTTGGACATGAACTCCTATGCGAATCTGAATGAGCGGGCCTGGTACTTCCGCACAGTCGGCTACGGACACGACCAGAAGACGTGGGCAGACATGATGAGCGCCTTGCGCATGAGCGGATACGATTACGTCATCAGCATCGAGCACGAGGATGCCATCATGTCGATCGAGGAAGGCTTCCAGCGCGCCGTACAAAATTTGCAGCAGGTGATTTTGCGCGAGCCGCTCAAAAATATGTGGTGGGTGTAAAAGGAGGGAGCTTGTATGAGCACATGCAAGATCGGATTGATAGGAGCAGGCGGTATTGCCCTGGCGCATCTGGAAGCAGCCAAAGGCGAGCCGAGAGCTGAGATCGTTGCCATTGCAGATGTGTCGAAAGAAACAGCTGCAGAAAAGGCTGAGCAGTACGAAATCCCGCACGTCTTTTCCGATTACCGTCAGATGCTGTCCGAAGCGGTACTGGACGCTGTCATCGTCTGCGTGCCCAACTATTTGCACGCGCAAGCTGCGCTGGATGCATTGGCTGCGGGAAAGCACCTGCTGTGCGAAAAGCCGATGGCGATGAACAGCGGTCAGGCAGAAGCCATGATCGAAGCAGCGAAGCGAGCGGACAAAATTTTGATGGTCGCGCAAAACAACCGCTTCCGCAGCCAGGCCAAGCAGGTCAAGAGCTGGCTGGATGAAGGGAAGTTCGGCAACGTGTACCACGCGAAAACAGGCTGGGTGCGCCGCAACGGAATCCCCGGCTGGGGAAGCTGGTTTACGCAAAAAGAATTGGCAGGCGGAGGTCCGCTGATTGACATCGGGGTACATATGCTCGATTTGACCTTGTGGTTGCTTGGTCATCCCAAGCCAGTGTCGGTACTCGGCCAGACGTACGCAGAGTTCGGTCCGAAAAAGCGCGGGCTGTCCGAGTGGGGCCGGATCGATGAGAACGGCGTGTTTGACGTGGAAGACATGGCGGTTGCGATGATTACGTTTGAAAACGGCTTTTCGCTCACGCTTGATGCAAGTTGGGCGTCGCACATCGAAAAAGAAAACGTTTTCCTGCAACTGTACGGGCAAGAAGGGGGCGTATCGCTTGGCTTGCTGGATGAGCAGCTCGCTCTTTACCACGAATGGGGCGGCGTCATGGCAACGACTGAGCTATCGCCCAAACCGTGTCAGGAACGGGTCGCGCTCTTGTCCAACTTCCTCGATGCCATCGAAGGGAAAGCCGAGGCGCTGTGCACGCCGGAGCAAGCTTTGTACATTACCCGTCTGATTGAAGCGATCTATCAGTCGGCTCGCACCGGGGAGGCTGTCCGCTTTTCGTAAACGGTTGAAGTGCCTGTGAAAGCAGGCTTCAGCATTCACCAAAAGAGCATAGGGGGTTAATGGCATGAAAGTTATGAAAAGGCTTACATCAATGGGACTTACCTTGACCGTGGCACTCTCGCTGGCAGCATGCTCCTCCACTCCGCAGCAATCCGCACCCGCACAAGGACAACCTGCATCACCAGAAGCGCCGAAAACAGAGCCAGCTCCGCAGCCAGCCGCCGAAAAAGTCAAGCTCGTCTACGCTCGCGGCAAAGACGCTACCGATTCCACGAAAAAGCTCGTGGAAGCTTTTCAGAACGCTCACCCGAACATCGAGGTAGAAATCCGCGAGATGCCATCCGACACCGGACAAAGCCACGATCAGTACGTCACCATGTTCAGCGCGCAATCGTCCGAGATCGACGTGTTCGACCTGGATGTAATCTGGCCGGCTGAATTTGCCCAGGCAGGCTATTTGCTTCCGCTCGACCGCTTGATGGAACAAGACGGAATCGAGACGGGCAAATATATCAAAGGCGCGATGGACGCCGGAAATTTCGGCGGTCAGCAATGGACGATGCCCAAATTCATCGATGCCGGACTGCTCTTTTACCGCAAAGATTTGGTCAAAGAACCGCCAAAAACATGGGATGACTTGATTGCGCAAGCAAAAGCCACAAAAGGTCAGGGCGGCACGAAGTTCGGCTACTTGATGCAAGCCAAGCAGTACGAGGGACTGGTGTGCAACTTCGTTGAATTTAGCGCTGCCTACGGCGGAAAAATTCTCGACGAGCAAGGCAACGTGGCGATCAACAACCCCGCGACGATCAAAGGATTGCAAAAAATGATCGAGATCGTCAAATCCGACATCGTCCCAAGCAACATCACTACCTTTATGGAAACCGAATCGCATACCGCATTCCTCGAAGGACAATCGGCCTTCATCCGCAACTGGCCGTATCAGTTCGCCCTCGCGCAAGATCAGGCGCAATCGAAAATCGTCGACAAAGTGGCGATCGCTCCGCTCCCGGCAGGGGATGCAGGCTCTGCCGCAGCACTCGGCGGCTGGATGGGCGGCATCAACAAATTCAGCAAGCATCCGAAAGAATCGTGGGAGTTCCTCAAGTTCATGACCGGAGCCGAAGGACAAAAAATTTCGGCCGTGCACGGCGGTCTGGCTCCAACCTTGCTGCCTGTGTATGAAGACGCCGATGTGCAAAAAGCAAGCCCGCTGTTCGCCAACAAAGACTTCGTCGATGGCGTGAGCGCTGCCGTGTCCCGTCCGACTACGCCGATCTATCCGAAAATCTCCGAAGTCATCCAGATTGAAGTGTCCAAAGCGCTGGCCGGACAACAATCCGCAGAGCAAGCCGTACAAAACATGGAAGCAAAAATGAACGAACTGATGAAAAAGTAACGCGGGTCCAGCGACTTAGCGACACGCGCCAACAGGTCCAGGTGGCTTCCGGGAGAGGGGGACTGTCTCTCCCGGAAGCGAATGGGCCGCGGCAAGCAGAAGATGCCCTTGTGATTTTCAATCAGGAAAGAAGGTGGTGAACGGATGAATCGACAAAACAAAGGCTCTCTTTCGGAAAAGCAAATGGGCTATTTGCTGATTTTACCCGCACTGCTGATTATCCTCATCATCGCGATTTGGCCTGTCATGCGCTCATTCTGGATCAGTCTGCACGATATTCGGCTGAATGACCCGACAAAGACCGAAGTTCATTCCTCGTATGGGCTGGATATGGAGCGCTACGTCAGTACCTTTCCCAACCTGCTGCGCTATGTGAAAAAAGAAGCGGAGGCCGCCCAGGGACCTGCAAAAGACAAACTGGAGGCGATTCGGCAAGAGATCGAGCAAATGAATCAAGCGCTCCAGCAATCAGGCGAGATCGCGAGCCGTTACGAAGCCATCGACCAGTTGCTGCTGGAGTTCAAGCCGATTCCGAACGAACTCAAATACGTGACGTTGACAGGGGAAGCGACAGACGCGATCCGGACAACCTTGGCGCAGACGGAATCTACCCTGCTGGAAATGGGGGCAAACAAACAGCTGGCGAAGCCGGAAGGAGCCGTCGGGGTGATGGCCGGGATCACGTCCGCGATCATCGAGCCGAACTATGTAGGTTTTGCTTATTACCAGCATTTTTTGACCGACAGCCGCATGTGGGCCGCCTTGTATAATACATTCTTTTTTACGGTCGTCTCCGTGGTCATCGAGCTTGTGCTTGGCATAGCCATCGCCCTGTTGATCAATCGTCCGTTTCGCGGCCGGGGGCTGGTGCGGGCAACGGTGCTGATTCCATGGGCGATCCCGACCGTTATTTCCGCGATGATGTGGAAATTTTTGTACGACGGCCAAAACGGGATCGTGGCTCATCTGTTCGAAGTGACGGGGCTGGTATCGGATATGGGCGTGCTGCTTTCGACAAAGGCTGGCGCGATGTTTTCCGTCATTTTGGCGGACGTCTGGAAAACGACTCCGTTCATGGCTCTGCTGCTCTTCGCCGGCTTGCAGACCATCCCGCACAGCTTGTACGAAGCGGCTTCCGTCGATGGAGCGAACCGCATGCAGCAATTTTTCCGCATTACGCTGCCGATGCTCAAGTCGACGATTCTCGTGGCGCTGTTGTTCCGTACGCTCGATGCGTTTCGCGTATTCGATCTGATCTACGCGCTGACTGGCGGCGGACCTGCCAACTCCACGGAAACGATCTCGATTTACGCCTATAAAACGATGTTTGCGCAGATGAGCTTTGGGGAAGGCTCGGCGCTCGCAGTCCTTGTGTTCTTGTGCGTCGCGCTCATTTCGATCGGCTACATCAAAATTTTGGGGGCTGACCTCCTCGGTGAGGGAAACGGAAAATAAGGAGGAAAATGTCATGCAAAAAAAGGCGGGTCCTTTGTTTTACATCGGATTGCTGCTGTTTGTCTTCGTCGTGATGTTCCCGTTCTTATGGATTCTCCTCGCCGCGCTGAAGCCGCCAGGGGAGCTGTTCGGGGAGAGGGCCTTTCAGTTCATCATTCAAAATCCGACCTTGGACAACTTCGTTCGGGTATTCACGGAGCGTCCGTTTGCCAGATATTTATGGAACTCCACCGTGGTTGCGACGCTGACGACTCTGTACTCCATCACGATTGCGTCTTTTGCTGCCTATGCGATCGCCTGGCTGTCTTTTCGCGGCAAAACGATCATTCTCGGCATCGTGCTGGCCGTCTCGATGTTCCCGCAGATCGCCACGATTTCCCCGATCTTCATGTTCATGCAATCGATGGGGCTGACCAACAGCTATCTCGGCCTGATCATTCCGTACACGACTTTCGCCTTGCCGCTTGCCATCTGGAATTTGACGATCTTCTTCCGCAAAATCCCGAGCGATTTGGGCGAAGCGGCCAAAGTGGACGGAGCGAGCATTTGGCAGACGATGACGCGAGTGTTTTTTCCGCTGGCCATGCCGGGAGTATTCACGACCGCGATTCTCGTTTTTATCGCCGCCTGGAACGAATTTTTGTTCGCGCTGACGCTCAATACGCAGGAAGCGATGAAGACTGTGCCTGTAGGGATCGTCATGTTTCAAGGGATGTTCACGATTCCGTGGGGAGAGATATCGGCCGCCTCGATTATCGTTACCGTGCCGCTCGTCGTCATGGTGCTGATTTTCCAGCGCCGGATTATTTCCGGTTTGACCTCCGGGGCGGTGAAAGAATAAGCGCTGCGAAAATACGCCGCCAAAAGCCAAGCGAGCGCCCTTCGTACACGTTGCTGGCAGGATATCTCCCGCGCCGGGGCGAAATCAAACGCCTGACAGCAAGGAATGAGGGGGAGTCCGATGAATTTGTCGCCAGTTGAAATTCGCGTGCAAGCGGAAGCGATCCGCGAGGGGCATGTGAACAACGTCAAGTACATGGAGTTTTTGGAGCAAGCCCGCCAGCCGTGGTATGACTATTTTTTGCACCTGGGCTTCCGCTCTTTTGTCGCCAAGCTGCAAGCGGACTACAAGCAGGAAGCGTTTCTCGGCGACGTTCTCGTCATTCATACGGAGGTAGAGCGAGTGGGAAACACGAGCTTTGTCCTTTCCCAACGGATGTACAACCAGCGGGAAGAGCAGGTGCTGGATGCCGAGGTGACGTTTGTCGCTATCTGCGCCAAAACAGGCGAGAAAATCCGCGTGCCGGATGAGCTGCGGACAAAAGCGTAAGCAGGACGGCAGAGCAGCGCAGGAAGGGGTCCGATCCGAAAAGAATCGGGCTTTTTTGGCGTGGAAAAGGGGTTCCCACGAAGCGGCAGGCGAGAAGTGGAGCCAAAAATGAAACAGTCCGTGACAGGAAGACATGACAAGTTAGTACAAAAGTAGCTGATACGGAAAAAAGAATGTTGAAATTTGTGGAAAATTTGACTAAAATACACTTTGCGTACAAACTTTCCTCACGATTCGCTGTTGGTTTTGCCTCGTTTCGACGAAAATCAAATCTGACGGGAAGGGAGCGCGGCGCCACCACATCATCCAATCGGTGCAGCCGCGATACAAGCTATGTCGAGCACCATCAAAACGAATCAAATATCGCTTCCGAAAGGGGGAGGCGCCATTTCGGGAATGGGCGAAAAATTTCAGCAAAATGAGTTTACCGGAACCTTTTCGTTCAGCATCCCGCTCAGGCTTACTCCCAGCCGGGATTGTTCGCCCGAACTGCATCTTTCCTACAGTTCAGGGGAAGGCAACGGCATTTTTGGCCTCGGTTTCCATCTTTCCCTCCCCACAATATCACGAAAGACAGCAAAAGGCATCCCGCGCTATGACGATTCAGACATTTTTCAGCTCTCCCATGCAGATGACCTGGTTCGCCAGCCTGAACAAGGCGAGCGGCACACGGTCCGCGCAGGAGAAGACACGTATCAAGTTACGAAGTACCGCCCCCGCGTGGTCGACGCCTATGACAAAATCGAGCGCTGGGTAAATATAGCGACAGGAAGCACGCATTGGCGAGTGACCGATCGCGAACAGTTCGTCCAGCTGTTTGGAAAAACTGAACAAGCAAGAATCAGTGATCCCGATGATCCTGCCCGCATTTACCAGTGGCTGCTGGAAGAAGCATTCGACCCAAAAGGCAACCACATTTCCTATGACTACGAGTCCGACATCGTCTCCTCCAAAACCCCCGCGCACCAAGACGAGAAACGTATCCCATCAGCCAACAAGTATATCAGCCGCATACGTTACGGAAACAAAGTCCCTTATCAGGAAGGGGAGTCGCTCCCTGACGCCTATCATTTCGAAGTTGTCTTTGACTACAGCTCTTCCGCAGATGCACGCCCTCTGACTTCGTTTGCAAACAGACCGCCCGTTGCGTACCGAAGCGATTCCTTTTCCCAGTACCACGCCGGATTTGAAGTTCGGACAAGCCGCCTGTGCCGCAAAATGTGGCTGTTCCATCATTTCGAAGCCTTGGACCGCAATCCGCTTCCCGTTCAATCCTACACCTTTTCGTATGAGCAAGCATCGACTGTATCGCTGTTGTCCAGTGTCGAGCTGACAGGTTTTCGCTGGGCGAATGGCGAGTATGCGCAAGAAAGCTTGCCGCCGCTTCTGTTGAACTATTCCCGCTTTGAGCCGACAGCGCAAACGTTCCAGCCGCTGCGCGCGCTCGACCTGGCTGCTCTTCCCGCAATGGGACACGATTCTTCCGCAGAGCTGATCGATCTGTACGGCGAAGGAATCCCCGGTATTTTGTATCAGGATGAGGTTTCCGCCCTCTATCTGGAGCCGATATTGGCGCAGGACGAACAGGGAAGCGATATCGTCGCGTATGCGCGTCCGAAAGAACTGCCGACTTTCCCTGCGGCGAATCATGTACCGTCGTCCAGTCAGCAGCTGATGGATTTGGCTGGAAACGGGGAGTTGGCACTGGTCGTTGCGACACTTTCGGAAGCGGGGTACTTTGCCAGCGGGCCAAGCAAAACGTGGCGTCCATGGAAGCCGTTTGCTTCGTTTACGAACGCTTTTTTTCAGGATGGACACGCGCTCGTTGATTTGACCGGAGACGGACTGGCTGACTTGGTGCACATCGATCAGGAGACGATTACGTACTACCCGAGCAAGGGAGCGGAAGGCTTTGGCGAGCCGGTGCGTGTATGGCGAAGAAGCGATTTGCCTCTGCCCCGACAGGAAACGAAGACAGAGGCAGTCAAGTTTGCCGACATGTTCGGCAGCGGGATGCAGCATCTTGTCAAGGTTGCCAACGGCAGTGTCCAATGCTGGCCGAATTTGGGCTACGGACGCTTCGGTGAGCCTGTAAGCATGGAAAATGCTCCGTATTTTGCCGACGGACTGGACGAATCCCGGTTGTTTCTCGTCGATGTGGACGGTTCTGGTACAGCGGATTTGATCTACGCCTATCCCGATCGCATCGAAGTTTACTTGAACCAGAGCGGCCATTCCTTTCGCGAACCGTTCAGTGTCCCGTTGCCAGCCAGCTGGGACAGAATCAATCAGCTACAGTTTGCAGATGTGCATGGAAACGGCACGACTTCGCTCGTTTTCAGCGAAGAATACCCCACGACCAGACACTGGTGCTACGATTTTTGCTCTCGCCAAAAGCCGTACCTTTTGACCCGCATTGAAAACCAGTGCGGAGCAGAGACGCGCATTTCCTACCGCTCCTCCACTTATTTTTACATGAAAGACAAAGAGAATGAGTTTTTCTGGCAGCAGCATTTGCCTTTTCCCGTTCAGGTCGTCGAGAAGGTGGAGAGCATCGACTGGATATCCCAGGCGACGATGTGCACGCGGTACGCCTATCACCACGGCTACTACGACAGCGTGGAGCGGGAGTTTCGCGGCTTTGGCATGGTGGAACGGACAGACGCCGAGACACTTTCGGCAGAGGCGGAACCAACGGATGTGCCCCCTGTCTGGAGCAAAAGCTGGTATCACACGGGAGCGGTTGCCGAATCCGGCGAATTGTCCCGGCAGTTTGCCCGCGAATACTACCAGGGCGACCTGCAAGCTTATCCGCTTCCGGACAGCACACTCGTACAGGCGACAGCAGCAGGACAGCCCCCTCGCGATGTGATTGATGGCGAGACATTCCGGCAAGCCAGCCGCTCGTTGAAAGGCCAGCTTCTGCGCAGGGAAGTGTACGCGCCTGCTGCTGCGGTCGCCTTTGACGATCAGGACCCGGCTGCGCCGTACACCGTGGAGGAGATGAACTACTGCATCCGTTTGCTTCAATTGCCCGAGCGAAGCGAGTATGGCGTGTTTGCGATCGAACCGCAAGAATCGATCTCGTACCATTACGAGCGCAAGTGTGTCGATCCGCGCATCGAGCACAGCTTCGTTCTGGAAGTCGATGCGTATGGAAATGTCCTCAAGTCGTGCGCGGTTTCGTATGGACGAAGACAGGGCGCCCACACTTTTCCCGAGCAATTGACGGGAAAAGTCGTGTACGAGGAAGCGACGGTGCTAAACAGCATCGGACAAAACGTGTACCTGCCGGGAGTTCCCGTCGAGCATAAAGTGTTCCACCTGAAAAATGTGACGCTCTCCCAAGAGCGGCCCTATGTTGCCAAAAACGAGCTGCTCAGCGCGATTGCCTCCATTCGTCCGTCTGAGGCTACGCCGCTCATCGGATGGGAACGGCATTATTACTGGGACCCGATTCGCCAGGAACGCTATCCGCTGGGGGAAGTATCCGCGCAAAAACTGCTTTGCCAAACAGAGACAGCCGTTGTAACGGAACAGCAGATCGTGGAGCGATTTGCCGAGGTACTGCCAGCGTCGCAACTGAACGAGTTGCTGCAACAGGAAGGCGGCTTTTTCCCGGACGGTGATTTTTGGTGGAATCCCGGCTTGCTGGAAGTTCATTTGGGGGCGGCAGGATTTTATTTGCCGCAATTCGCCGTAGACCCGTTCGGCAATCGGACGACATATCGCTACGACTCGTCCTACTTGTTCATCGAGCAGACGACAGATGCGCTCGGAAATGCGACGAGCGTGCAAAAGCTGGATTATCAGACGATGAAGCCTGCGCAAGTCCTCGATCCAAACGGCAACTGCACAGAAGTGTTGTTCGACCCGTTCGGACGTGTGATCGCGATGTCGTACTACGGGACAGAAGGGGGAGTGGCGACAGGCTTCCAGCCGCTGTCCGCCTATGTGGAGCGCGGACGTCCCGATCTGGATCGCCTTTTGCACAGCCCTGATGGCGGTCGCTTTTATGTGCAGGGAGCGGCGTGCTACTTTGCCTACGACGACTTCGCCTGGGCAGAGCGCAAACAACCGATCGTTTCGATCCAGCTCAACGCGCAAGATTATGCATCGAGCGAATCTCGACCTGCTTTTACCCAGTTGACGTACCTCGACGGATTTGGCCGCGAGCACCAGCAGATGGTGAAGGTCGAGCCGGGAGCGGCGTACGGCCCGGACGGAAAACTTTTGCCTGACCCGGTAGAGCCGCGATGGCTGGCGACGGGACGTACTCTCTACAACAACAAGGGCAAGCCGGTAAAAGAGTACGAGCCTTACTATTCGTCCTCGTACGTCTACGTCGACGATCCGGTGCTGCGGACGTTCGGAGTTTCTTCCACGCTCACCTACGATCCGCTCGGGCGCGTCATCCGGGTCGATACGGCCAAAGGCTTTTTTACGCGGGTTCGCTTTACCGCGTGGTCCGAATGGCACGAAGACGAAAACGATACGATCCTCGAATCCCGCTATTACCAACAGCATGTGGACGACGAGGACCCTGCTTTTCAACAGGACAGGCTGGCGCTGCAAAAAGCAAGCCTGTTCGCCGGGACTCCAGTCGAAAAACAGCTCAACTGCGACGGCAAAACGATCCGCTTGATTCAAAAAACAGAAGGAATAGTTGCTCCTGACGATTTTACTGCGCTGGGCTTGTCGATCAGTCAGGCAAAAGAATTGTTCCAGGAGCTGCAAACAAAGCAATTCGTCGATTTTCGCGGGGCTTTGACTTATTTGTTCCAACCTGCGCGGGCAGGCTTCACCCTCGGACTCAGCGCTCCATACGCTTCACAGGAAGCGGCTGTGATCAGCAAGCTGTCGTCCGTTCAAAAGGCAGGCGCAGAGCTTGCGGCTTGCTACGAATGGGACGTCCGGGGGAACCAGATCAGCGGCGCTGACCCGCGCCTGGCCAAGTCCGGCGAGCGCAACTTTTTCACGCAATACGATCTGGTGGGCAACATTTTGTACAAAAAGAGCGCAGACGCCGGGGAACGCTGGCAGCTTTCAAACATGTTCGGGTACGTCATTTTGACGCGAGATGCGAACAATCAGCTTTTGCGCTACAAATACGATGCGCTAGGGCGGCTGAGCGAAACGATTCGCCAGGATGAAGGGAAGTCTTTTGTCCTGGAACGGATCGTGTACGGAGACAGCCCAGCAGCCCAGCAGGCTTTAGCAGGGGAAGATCCGGCGAAGTTCAACCTGCGCGGGCAAATTTACCAGCAGTACGACCAGGCAGGATTGGTTACGCATCACGCGTACGATCTGGGTGGCTCCATGCTTCGGGCAAGCAGACAGCTGTGCACCAGCTATCGCGAGCAGACCGACTGGGGAAGCGGGCAGGAGCCGAGCACGCTTTTGGAACCAACGGTGTACACGACTTCCTACGAGTACGATGCGTTGGCGCGTTTGACTGTCGCTACCGCTCCCAACGGGCTTGCGCAGCAATACGAATACCATTTGTCGGGGCTGTTGGACAAGCTGCTGGTCAAACAAACTCCAGAATCGCCAGCCGAGCCGTATGTGGCAGGCATTTCCTACGACGCAAAAGGCCAGCGCACCCGCATTCAATACGGAAACGATGTAGTGACCAAATACGAGTACGAGCCTGCGACATTCCGTTTGCTTCGCGCGATCAGCACGCGGCAGGCGGACCGCAAGCTGATGCAGGACATTGTCTACACGTATGATCCCGTTGGCAATATCGCATGCGTAACGGATCAGGCGCTGTCCACTGTTTTTGCCAATCAGCAAGTGGTAAAACCGCAGTCTGTCTACACGTACGACGCTCTCTACCGCTTGATCGAAGGGACAGGCCGTGAACATCCGGGCATGTCGCCGCAAACGGAGTCTGCCGGGGCTTTTGCCGATAGCGGCTTTGTCCCGCTGTCAAACGTACCGCTGAACGACCAGCAGCAACTGCGCAACTACACTCGCCGCTTCACGTACGACGCTGCCGGAAACTTGTTCTTGACCAAGCATCTGACCGGGACTGATTCCGGCTCGTGGACACGGCAAATGACTGTTTCGGAACGCTCCAATCGGGCAGTCGAAACCGAACTGTTGTCCGCCAGTGCGACTGGGCTTCCGCTGACAGCCGAGCAAATCGATGACTTTTTCGACCGAAACGGCAATGCCATCCGCATGGTCGGGATCGACGAGATCGCCTGGAACGAACGGAACAACATTCGCCAGGTGACGGTCATCGCGCGGGAATCCGGCTTTTCGGACAGCGAGTATTACGTGTATGACAGCGGCGGAACCCGCATTCGCAAAGTGACAGAGCGCTATGCGAACAACAACACAGTCGTGCACAGAGAAGAAACGATATACATGGGAACTTTTGAAATCAGGCGCACGCTGCAAGGAAGCCAGCTAAAAGAAGAAAAGCACACGCAAAAAATCATGGACGGGCAGCATTGCATCGCCGTCTGCCTCTCCTGGACAGAAGGTCTTCCATCCGACGTGACCAGCAATCCGCAAATCCGCTTCCAACTGGAAAATCATTTAGGCTCGGCCGTGCTGGAGACGGATGCATCCGGCAAAATCATCAGCCTGGAAGAATATTACCCGTACGGCGGCACGTCACTCATCGCAGGCACCAGCCTGCAAGAAGTAAAGCGGAAGCTGTATCGCTACGGCGGAAAAGAAAGAGATTCGCTCACTGGCTTTTATTACTACGGCGCCCGCTACTTTGCGCCGTGGCTGGGCAGGTGGATCAATCCCGATCCGGCGGGGGAAGTCGACGGCTTGAATTTGTTCGTATTCGCCCAAAACAACCCGTTGGTCTTCCGCGATGCAGGGGGCTACGTGTCGATCAAACAGGCCAAAAAGAATGCAAACGGCGGCAAATCGAAACCGAAAAAGAAAAAGCTTTCGGTCAAACGGGACACCGACAAATACTTCCGCTTTTCCGGGCGGCCCGATTTCGACTCGGCGGGGAAAAAGATCAAGCTGAAAAAGGAACAGGATCGCCGCCACGTCATTGGCTACGACGATGTGATCAGACCGTCCTACGAGCGCATCATCAACCTGGTGATCAAAAATGCAGGGAAAGAGAAGTTCATCAAGTGGCAGATGAAACGCTATCAAAAATATAAAATCACCCGCGCTCCCAAGGAATCCGCACCAGTGGAGAAGCATTTGACTTTTGGTTTAACCAAGCTGAACAGTACGCCAGGCAACCTGAATCCAGAAAACGCTCACGAAAACCAGGCGATCGAAAAAGTGCGGGAACAGGCGCTTCTCGTAGAGGAAAGACTGGGGAAAGCTTTTTCGGAGTCCATCCCGACTTTGGACGAAGTGAAAACGATCATGAAGACGGGCTTCAAGCTCAGCGACGGCGGCACGCCGATCAAGGACTATGCCGATTCGGTGCGCAAGTTCGTGCACAAGCGGATTGACGAGGCGACAGATGTGATTCAACTGAGCAGAATCTTGCATGAGACCAAAGTATCGACGGGCGTTGATTTGAATAAAGGAAGCGGCACCAAAGAACAAACTTCCTTCGCCTTGAGCTATATCGAGAAGGTGACGGAGGCGAGCGATCCGAACAGCACGATGACCGATGAGGAACGTCTGGATGTGGTCTGGTCGTTGCGGGCTATTCCGAAGAATTAAAAAACAGGGAATGAGGAGAATCGTATGAATGACCAATCGTTTTCCCCCATTGACAGTCCTTCTCTCGCACGCTTTTTTGCACAAAACCCGGATATACACGCAGCGACTTTTCCCTTTCATAAAGAAGAGGCTGTCGCGCAGCTGAACTGGGAGGGGATCGACCGGCAGGAAGCCATTCCGGAACTCCGTGCCTATCAGCGGCTGCTGCAAATTTACCCAGATCCACAGGTGGCGAAACTGTTGCTGCAAACAGATGTCACGGATGCGCCGCCACCCGTCCTGCTAAAAAGCGCCGCGGCTGACTCGGCCCGCTCCGAGCGATTTGATTCTGCGCACAAGATCACTTCGCTCAGCCGGGAGCATTTTCTCGCCAAAGTCGGGCCGCAACTGGGCGAGTCCGGCCCGCAAAAAGCGGGAGAAATCTACGATAACGCAGCGCATATCCGCAATCAGACGATGCACGTGTGGGCGAATCTGGTTCAGTTGCAAGCGCCGCACTATCAGGCGCTTTCGGTGAACGCGACTTCTCCCGATATTTTGGACCATTACACCTCTTTGCCGAGTTACGACGAGCTGTTCGGCAGCTTGAACTATTGCGAGTGCCAGGATTGCCAATCGATTTTTGGGCCAGCCGCCTACTTCGTCGATTTGATGCGGGTGATCGAACAGTACGTGACCAAGCCGAATGCAAAAGAGATCGACAAGGGGATGTCCCTGCTGGAACGTCGAGCCGATTTGGCAAAGATCGAGCTGACGTGCGAGAACACGAACAAGACGATGCCGTACTTGACGATCGTCAACGAGCGTCTGGAGGAAGCGGTACAAGAGGCGTGGGGAGGTCAGGACAAACTGTACCCGTCACTGGCGAAGGCGAGCTATCCGTCCGCGTTGCCTTTCCATTTGCCGCTGGCGAAAATCCGGATTTACTTGCAGCGACTGTCCGTTCAACTGGAAGCTGTGTATCGCACTTTGCCTTCCCAGCCAAAAGATGTCGCAGCCCATACGCTGGGCTTGTCGCCAGAAGAGTGGCAGCTGATTGCCACAAGCGAAAGCGACGTGCAAAAGCTCCAGACGTACTTTGGTGTCAGCGATCTGGCTCAGTTGACAGACGCTTCGGTTTTTTGCAAAAAGACCGGATTGAAAGTGACCGACCTGCGGCAGTTGCTGGAACAAGACCTCTCGGCAGACGAACAGAAAGCCGGGATTGCCAATAACTTTTTTATTAACCGCGATCTCGCAGCACCTGTTGCCCTAGTGCTCGCCGAAGATTCCTCGCAACTGCAAAACCTCGTTCCAAAGGCGCTGGACCGCATTCATCGCTTTTTGCGCCTGACCCGCAAGCTTGGGTGGAGCTACGCTGAGCTGGATTGGGTTTTGCATGTGCTCAACCCGGATACGGTGGCGCTCGATGAGGCGGCCTTGATCGGGATCGCTGCCATCGAGAAGCTGAGCAGAGACACGGGCTTGTCTGTCCTGACAGCATGCGCTCTGCTCTACGACTTGAAGACATACGGCGATGCTTTATTTGATCAGGTTTACAACGGGAGCGGAATGAGCGTCTACCATCCAAAAGATGCAGGCAGCGAAAACTATCGCTGGAACCAACTGTACAAACAAGACGCAGCGGTATGGAAAATCGGGGCGACGGACGAAGCAAATCGCAAGCAGGCGGGGCGGATTGCGGGCGGTTTGGGGCTTCAGCAGGACGATCTCAGCGCACTGGCAGAAGCTTTGTTTGGAGCAAGCGCGGAAGTAAGCCTGACCGTCGCCAATCTGTCCAAGCTGTACCAGCACGTCAAGCTCGCGGCGCTGCTGAAGCTGCCTGTAGCCCAGTACATCAAGTTCCGCCAGCTGACAGGCACTTCTTTCGCGGAACGGCAATCAGCCGCACAAATTCCTGATTTGCTTGGACAAGCCAGCCAGCTGCGCCGGATGAATCTGCAAGTGTACGAGCTGGACTACGTTATGAACGCGGTCACAAGCCCGTTTGTGCAAGTTGCGTATCAGGACAAAGATGTCGACCCGTGGCTGAAAAATCTGCCTGCTCTGACGGCGAGCACGGCGGAAGATGCCGACCAGCAAAAGAAAGAGCAGGAAGAAAAAATCAGGCAGCAAATCGCTTCTTTCCTCAGTGCGCGAACGGAGCAGATCGATCACTTGCTGCATCTGGCCGGGCGCCAAGAGGTAGCCGATCTTTTCTTGAGCGAGAAAAACAAAAAGGAAGCTGTGCAACTGTTGCAGCTGCTGTCTCGCTGGCTGTTGCTGACGCGAAAACTGCGACTGACCAACGACGAGCTGGACAATCTCGGTGACGCCAAAGCGGCGTATGGCATTGCCGATGTCAGCGCATTAACGCTGAAAAACATACTCGATCTGGGCAGATGGAAAGAGCTTCGAGCAAGCTTTGCGGATACGACTGGCAATCTGTTTGCCTTCATGAGCGCTGCGAGTGATGAACAACGGGCAAGCGCGCTGGCTGATCTGACGGGACGGCCGTTGGGACAGATTTCCCGCCTTCTCGGTTTGTTTGCTGCGGCAGGCAACCGGGTTGACCAATTGGCAGCAACGAGCCGCGCCATCGACCTTTTGGGAGCAACAGGCGCAGACCCTGAGTTTCTTTTGCACCTGCAAAGTGTTTGCACAAAAGGCGTGGACGAAGCATGGGACGATTATGAAAAGACAGCAGATGACCTGCTTGCGCTGGTGCGAGCGCGACTGGCGGTTGCCAACTGGGACGAATGCTTCGCCCAGATCGACGGGGAAATCCAGGAGCAGAAACGCACCGTGCTGATCGCAACGGCATTGGTGGAGCTTCCGAAAACGCCGGAGCGTGCCTGGATTACCAATTCGCGCAGGCTGTACGAGTATTTGCTGATCGACGTGGAGATGGGTGGGACGACACGCATCTCCTACATCAAAGAGGCGCTGAATGCAGCGCAACTGTATTTGAGTCGTTGCCGCGAGCTGCTGGAGCCGGGCATTGTCCACTGGAACATCCCCGACCCGTGGTGGGAGTGGCTGCTGAACTATCGGACATGGGAAGCGAACCGCAAAATTTTCCTCTATCCCGAAAATTACCTCGATCCGGCTTATCGCAAAAGCAAAACGAGCCTGTTTGAAGAGCTGGAAAATACGCTCAAGCAGGGCGAAGTGAACGCGCAAACCGTCGAGCAGGCTTTTACGAAATACTTGGATCGGTTTGCCGAACTGGCCAAGCTGAAGTACGTCGATGCGTATTACGGACATATCGTCGGGGCAGACAAGACCGAGTCGAACCAACTGTTCCTCGTGGCGCGAACCGAAACGCAGCCGTACAAGTATTACTACCTTATTCGCAATCAGGATACGACCTGGTCAGAGTGGCAGGAGATGGACGTCACGATCAGCGCAGAGACGGTCACGCTCGTCCACGCGTTCAACCGACTGTTCGTCTTTTGGGTCGAGCAAAAGAAGTTTGACAAAAACAACGGCAATGAATCGGCGAAAAAAGCGACAAAAGCCGCAATCAAGTACAGCTTTTACAACTTCAGCGGCAAATGGGTCCAACCCCAGACGCTCGCCGACGACATCATCATCAACGTAGAAGGCAGCGCCTATCAGAAAAAGTATGAGAGCTTGCTGCCCGGCTCGTTGTTTGCGCCCAACCAGATCGCCTGGCAAAAAGTGTACCCGCTCACGATTCAGAAGGATCAGTTCTGGGTACCGGGCGCAGGGACAAATTCGTTTGAAAAAGTCATTCTGCTTTACGGGCCGATGCTCGATTTGGAAGCCAGCCCAGCTCTGAACAAGGTCGATGCACCTGACCGTTCCGATGAAACGACCCAGCAGTTTGAGAGTGAACTGTACCAGACGCTGCGCTACTTCTCTCAGGCAAAATCGCTCTCTTACGACGGCTTGCTTCCGTTGCAGAAGCCGATCGTGATCAACGACGACTTGCAGGTCGGCTTTTTGGCCAATCCGAACGAGTTCCTGCTGTTTGCCAAAGATTCGGACCAAAGCACGCCACAAGTGCGGACCGAAATTGATCGCAGCGCGGGACGGCTCAATCTGATCCAGACGAACCAGCTTGTGTATGACAACGATTTGGCCGAGCAAATAACCGTTCCTTCGCCTGTGCTTCGTCCTGTGCGCCTGACGGCAAACTCGTTCGTGTCCAGCGAGGTCGGTATTGAAAGCGCAGGCTCCACCGCGATTTTCAACCAGTTGGTGGCAGAGGGCTACGTGACAAAAGACGGCTCGATCGATCTGTCGATTCCGTTTGATGACGTCGCTTCGTCACTGGAGCAAATACTGGACGGGCAGCCTGGCAAAGAAGACAAGCTGTCGGCTTGCATCAAAGTCGTCGGCAGGGCAGTGGGCACGCCATGGCTGTCTACCGCGATGCGCAACAAAGATTACGGCTTGTTCCCGGTCAAAAATCACCCGTCTGCCTTTGTGTTCCGCGGAGACAAAGAATTTATCCTGCTGTTGGACGGCGAGCAGCAAACGAGTGCCATCAATCGCTCTCTCTTGAACAACGATACGCTGTTTACGCCTGATTCCTTTGTCTCGGCAGCAGTGGGCATTGAGAAAACAGGGGCACAAGCGATCTATCAAGCATTGATTACATCCGGTTTCCTGGATGCGCGCGGTCGCCTGGATGAACAGACAGAGCTTGAGGACTTGACCGAATTTTTGCAGACGCAATTGGCTATTGAAGATCAGATGTACGCCGTGCGCAACATCCTGATGCACCGCCCGGTTTTCAGCAAAGACGACTTCATCGCCGCCGCTCCCATCGATATCCAGCAAAGCGGTTCAGAGCTGATTTTCCAGCAGCTGATCGCCGCCGGGTATTTGGACAAGACAGGCCGCCTGGATGCCGATACGGATTTTTACGAGCTGGAAGAGAGCGTCGCAGATATTTTTCAAGGCCAGCTCAATCCGGACAAAAAAACCCGCTATGTGGTCGATACGCTGTATCAGCGTTCTTTTCCGACGACGGTCGGGTATCTCAATACCGATCCGGCTATCGGCGGCATATACCGCTTCCGGTTCGAAGCGATCCGCCTGACGACAGCTGCCGTGCATCGGTTGAGCAGCAGGCTGTTTACGGGAGGAGTCGACGCCTTGTTGAGTCTGTCTTCCCAGCAAATTCCGCTGGAGCAAGAGCTGCCTTTTGAACGCTTCCAGTTTTCGGAAAGCTGGGTCGCGGCACCGGAAGCGCTCGACGGCGCGCAAGTGGACTTTTCCGGGGCATACGGTCCGTATTATTGGGAGCTGTTCTTCCACGCGCCTTTGTACATCGCCAATTTGCTGAAGACGAACCAGCAGTTCCAGGAAGCGGCGAAATGGTATCAATTCATTTTCAATCCGACCGTTCCCGTGCAGCCGCTGCAAACCGACTCGTTCCAAAGCTCTACGTTGGGATTGCGCGATTCGCAGCGCATTTACCGGGTGTTAGTCGATCAAAAAATCATTACGGCAGATGGGCAAGTCAGTGCGACGTACAACCGCAAGACCAATCTCGCCAAAATTTTGCCGTTTTTAAAAGACAGCCAGGTGACGACGGTCAAAAACATCTTGTGCAACCATCAGCTAAGCAGTCTCGTCGCCCGCTTCTGGCAGTTCCAGCCGTTCCGCAACCGCACGCTGGAAGCTTTGCGCGAGCAGCTTGGCAATCCGAACGAAATCAAGGCGTACAATGATGATCCGTTTGATCCGCATGCGATTGCCCGACTGCGCAACGGCGCCTATGAAAAAGCGGTGGTCATGCAATACATCGACAACTTGTTGCAGTGGGGAGACTCGCAGTTTGCCCAGTACACGTGGGAATCGATCATTGCAGCTACGATGCATTACGTGTACGCCTACAACCTGCTCGGAGAAAGACCGCAAAATCTCGGGAAATGCCCGGATGCCGCGCCGCTTACCTTTGCGGAAATCTACAGTCGTTACCAGGAAAACATTCCGCAGTTTTTGATTGAGCTGGAGCACGATCAGGACAAGACGGATTCGCTGTTTGCTTTTGCGCCGATCAATGCGCTGGACACGTATTTCTGCGTGCCGGAAAACAAACAATTCAGCGGGTATTGGGACTTGGTGGAGGATCGTTTGTACAAAATTCGCCACGGGCTTAATCTGCAAGGCATTCCGCAGCCGCTCGCCCTGTTTGAACCGCCGCTTGATCCGATGCAGCTCGTGCGTGCGGCCAGTGCCGGACAGGATGTGCTCAGCGCTTTGACGCAGTCCCGGGCGGAAATTCCGTTTTACCGCTTCAGCTATCTGCTAGAGAGAGCGAAAAGCATGACTTCCACGCTGATTCAGCTGGGGAGTACCTTGCTGTCGACGCTGGAGAAAAAAGACGCCGAATCGCTCGCGCTGTTGCGCTCTGCCCAGGAAAAGCAACTGCTCAATCTGACCACGATGATCAAAGAGAAGCAGATCGAGGAGCTGAGCGAAATCATCGCTTCGCTTGAACAGAGCAAAGAAGGAGCGAAAACCCGGTTCGATCATTACTCGCGACTGTTTAATGAAAACCTGAACGCCCTGGAAGTAACCGACCTGACACTGCGCAGCACAGCGATTTACCAGCAAATCGCCGGAGTTGCCCTGAAAGGCTTGAGTATTCCCGGCTTCCTCGCTCCGAAAATTTTCGGACTGGCGAACGGCAACATGCAGTTTGGGGATGCGATCAATGCGGGGGCGCAAGTGGCGGACGGAACGGCGCAAATTCTCGACCATATGGCAGGCTTGATGAGCACGGGCGCGCAATACATGCGGCGCAGGGAAGAGTGGGCGTTGCAGCGCGATGTGGCATCCTACGAAATCGCCCAGATGGACAAGCAAATCGCAGGCTCGAAAATTCGCCAGGACATGCTCCGCCGGGAACTGGAGATTCACCAAAAAGGAATCGAGCAGGCCAAAGATTACGAGGATTACTTGAAGGCGAAATTCACCAACGAAGAGCTGTACCAATGGATGGTGGGACGCCTGTCCTCGGTCTATTTCCAAACGTATCGCATCGCGCTCGATATGGCGATCTCTGCCCAAAAGTCGTTCCAGTACGAATTGAATCGCAACGACCAGTTTTTGCAGTTTGATTATTGGGACAGCCTGCACCGGGGCTTGACCGCAGGCGAAGGCTTGCAGCTCTCGCTTGCGCAAATGGAAAAGGCGTATATGGAGCAAAACTCGCGCGATTACGAGATCGAAAAGACGATTTCGTTGCTCCATCTCGATCCGGAAGCGTTTTTGGCCTTCAAGGATGGCTCGAAAGGCGGCAAGAAAGGCGAGCTGACTTTTACGCTGTCGGAAAAGCTGTTTGATTTCGACTTCCCCGGCCACTACAGCCGCAAAATCAAATCGATTTCCGTGACGATTCCGGCGATTGTCGGTCCGTACCAAAATGTGAACGCCACTTTGACTCAAAACAGCTACCAAATTGTCCGCGATGCGAAGCCAGGTGCCGTCCAGCACTTGATCGATCCAAATCAGCCTGCGCCAACCGACGGCTCGCTTATTTTCGGCACGTCGCCTTACCAGCGAATCGCCCTGTCGCGGGGGATGAACGATCCAGGCTTGTTCATGCTTGACTGGCGGGATGAGCGGTACTTGCCTTTCGAAGGCACCGGAGCCGTATCCAACTGGACGCTGAGCTTGCCGCCCGAGACAAACCGGATTGATTTCGGCAGCATTTCCGACATTTTGCTGAAAATCCAATACACAGCCAAGGACGGCGGTCAAGACTTTGCCAACCAGGTGAAGAGCATGCTTGCGAGCCAGCAGCCGCCTTACCCGTATACGCCAGCCAAGATTATCGATTTGAAGCAAGCTTTCCCGGGTGACTGGTCGCGTTTTTGGACAAGTCCGCCGCAAGCGGGCGTCAAGAGCATCCGTTTTGCGCTCGCCGATGCCGTCATTTTGCCGAACTTGAAAGATGTGCGCTTTTTATCGGCGGCTGTCTTTTTGCAAACGCCAGACGGCAAGCTGATCGCGGACAAGGATAGTTCGACGCATTTCTTGCAATTGCAAATCGGCGACGAAGCTGCGAAGCCGATTCCAATCGCGAACAATTACGGTTCAGTCGATCTGTCCGATGTTCCGCTGTCGGCGTCTTCTGCCCAACTTCAATTCCACCTCGCTGAGCTGCCGGATGGCCTTGTTACTACCGATGCGGCGAGCGGAGAAAGGGAGGTGGATCGAAACAGCTTGCTCGGCATCGTCGTGATTTTTACGTACCAGTCCAATGTTTTTGCAACGAAGTAAGCGAGCGTAACAAGATGTTTTTGCGATGAAAAAGGAGGAAACAAACAGATGGCATGGGAAAATTGTCTGGAAAATTTGCGGGTATCACTGGCTCCGAAACAAGTTTTGGACATGGATACGATCGATTGGAAACAGGTCAATCAAGATGCTTTGGACAACGACGGCTTTAAAAAAGGCGATCCGTACTATCTCGCCTGCCAGGGCCGCCATTGCACGGAGAACGTCAACCAGACTCCTCAGGAGCACGCTTTGTGCCAGTGCAAGGACATCAATGGCAAGCCGTTGCCGGATTGCAAACCGCCAAGCTTTTTGTATCCGTTCAACGCGTCCGTGTGCGTGAACATCGAGACAAAAGAATTTAACTCCAAAAGCGGACGTTCTTGCACGAAGCAAGGAGATAGCTGGTATCAGCTGACGTGCTATTGCTGCTGCTCGTGCTTTGCGTACGGCACACAAATCGGCATCCCGGAAGGCTCCAAGGCAATCGAGCAGTTCAGCATCGGCGATCAGGTGCTGACGGCAAACGTAACGGCTCATGGTGACGGTGTGAATCTGAGCTGGACTCCGGCAACGGTGTCGTTCAGCAGCGGAACCGGGCCGGACGGCTATCAGCCGACGATGGTATTCATCCGCCACGGCGGCGCAGGCTCGATCATCGTGACGCCTGACCATCTGTTCTTGATGCCAAACGGAAAGCTGAAACGCGCGAACCGACTGGTGCCGGGAGTTGATTTCCTCGTTTCCGCGGAAGGCGTGCCTGTGGAAATCAACGAAGTCAGCCTGGGAGAGTACCGCGGAGGCGTCCACCACATCGCGACAGACAAGGAGTTTAGCGGAGAAATCAGCGGTCACCTGCTGATCTCGGAAGGTATCGTTTCCGGCGATTTCAACTTGCAAATTCACGCGGCCGCCTTGAAAGAAGCCTTTTTCGTGGACGATCACGACGAGCTTCCAACGATTGGCCAACCAGAATACGAGCAAACGAACACAGAGCTGTTGAGCGACGAGTACACGAGCTTCCTGCTCATGGCTGGTGACGATGACGAGAAAAAAATCGTTCCGCATACCCGCAAGTTTTATGTACACGGCAAACATACGACAGTCATCCCGAATGACGCGGCATCGTATTTGAGCCAGGCGCAAGCAGTAGACGTCGGCAATCATGCACCGAAGTACGACTTCTCGGAAGTGGGCATCGGCTATGCGACTGTCTCCTATGCCTTGAAGCTGTTCCAAGGCTTCTATCCGGACATCGTCTTCCATCACGATGTGGGCCGCATGGAAACAAACGCGTATGCTTTCGAACAGTACGGCAAACAAGTGGTTGTCATCACAGGCGGAATGACGAGAATCAAGGGGTTTGGGCTGGAAGGAATCGTTACGATTCTCGCGCACATGATCGCCCGTCTGCAAAAAATCCAGCCGCAAGACGAGCTGGGCTACACGTCTGTCGCGATGGCGGATTACTACAGCACCAGCGTGCTGCGCAACGTCTTCTTCGGCAATATGTACGTGACGACTTTCGAGAGCGGAATCAAGCAAATCGCCGAGCTGGTGCTCGACAGCATCGATGAAGAAAATGACGCATACGAGGGAGATCCGTTCGCGCCTACCCGCGAAGTGCGGATCGATTCCATCACAGCCGGAAATACGATGAATTTCCCGCCGGAAGAAGCAGGCGGCCCTGTTCTCGAAGGACTGGAAGTCACGGCGGCAACTGCGGTACTGCCTGTTTTGACACCGCGTCACTTCGTTACGGATGACATCTCCGAGGAGATGGCCGAAGAGGTGTATCAGTCGCTTGTTGCGGCCAAGGTGCTCAGCGAAGAGGGCGAGCTGACAGCCGAAGTATCGGTCGACACGGATTTGTCCGCTTTGTTCAGCGAGCAGTCGGAAGGTTTGAAACGATTGTTGACGGAAGAAGTCCGCTACATTTTGCTGCATGCGACGTCGACGGTTTCCGTTACGTTCAACTTGCCGCTGTCTACCGGAACGGCATTCGATCCGAAGGCGTTTTTGATCAGCCCGGAAGCCAAAGTGAAATTCGTCCGTTTGGGCGAGGATACAAACACACTGCTGATCTCCGCTTCCTTGCAAAAAGAGGTGGAGTACACGATTACGGTTCCACGGATTCTCAAATCGGATAATGGCTCTACGCTGAACCCAGACAAGAAAACGGCGACATTCACTCTGGCCTAACCCGGCATCGAGAATGAAAGAAGACGGAGGAGAGGAATTATGGGAGCAATCGAGGAACTCCGTGAGCACCAGGGAACAGTAGCGGACAAGTGCCGGGAAATGGGCGAACTGCTCGGACTGTCCGAGCCGGTTTCCGAGCTAGTTTTGCAAGCTGCGCTACACGACTCATCGTACGCCCACAACTTGCTGGCGACTCGACGGAACGCTGCCTTTTTGCAATACTTGCTAGCCAATCCTCCTGCTGTGCCCAAGCAGCAGGAGGTGGAAGCGAAGACTTCGCTGCAACTGGTCAAGAAAGCATCGGAGGCTATGTGGAAATGGGCCAAGACCGGCTTTTCCACGGTCGATGAAGCTGTGTTGCAAAAGCGGTACAACACCTGCATGCAATGCCCGAACCTCCAGGATCAAACGGAGCAAATCGTCTACAAAGTCTTTTCCGGCACCAAGCAAGCAGAAGAAAAAATATGTAGTTTATGCGGATGCGTGGTAGCAAACAAAGTGCGCTTGCCCACCGAAGCTTGTCCGGATCGTCATCCGCATTTGCCTGGCGTCAACCGCTGGGAAGAACCGATCGAACAAAGAGGTTAGTTGTTGAAAAAGCGAACAGCGGTAGTCCATTTTGTTGCGATAGCAAGGCGAAAGGAAGCGAAAAGGCACTCTATGCGGAGTGCCTTTTTGATCGTGCGGTTTTCATGCTTTTCTTGTGTTTTCTCGTGCCTTACGGAATGAGATTGCCCGCTGCTTTGTAGATGCGGTACCATTCTTCTCTGGTCAAGGTCAAGTCTGCGCCTTTGCACGCATCTTTCAGCCTTTGGACATTGGTCGTTCCGAGCACTACCTGAATCTTGGCCGGATGGCGCGTAATCCACGCTACGGCGACAGCGGTATTTGTCACCTCGTATTTTTCTGCAATGTTGTCGATTACTTTGTTCAGTTCAGGGAACCGGATCAGATCGCCGAGAAACGGACCGTCGAACATCCCGTGCTGGAACGGCGACCACGCTTGCATCGTCATGTCGTGCAAGCGGCAGTATTCGAGAATGCTGCTGTCGCGGTTAAGCGATTGGTCTGTCTTCATATTCAGGGAGATGCCCGAATCAATCAAAGGCGTGTGCACGATGCTGAACTGAATCTGGTTGACGACCAGCTTTTGCGGTATGTACTTTTGCAACAGTTGAATTTGCGCAGGATTGTGGTTGGACACTCCGAAGTGTCTTACTTTTCCCTGGGTTTGCAACTGCTCAAACGCTTCTGCGACTTCTTCTGGCTCCATGAGCGGATCAGGACGATGGAGGAGGAGGATATCCAAATATTCCGTTTTCAATCGACGCAAAATGCCGTCGACGGACGCAAGAATATGCTCTTTGGAAAAATCGTAGTAATTTTCTTTGGAACGGATGCCGCATTTGCTCTGCAAAATCATGTTCTCGCGGATCGACGGGTTCATCTGGATCGCTTCGGCAAAATGCTCCTCACAGCGGCCTTGCCCGTAAATATCTGCGTGGTCAAAAATATTGATGCCTTCTTCAAGCGCTGTGCGGATCAACTTTTCCGCATCGGGGAGGGAAAGCTGCGTCAGCCGCATGTTGCCCATGATCATGCTGGATGCGTGCAGTTCGGTATGTTTGATCGGATAAACCTTCACTCGGATTCCTCCATCCATGTTGTGTTCTTTACTCATTTCGGCAAAGTGCCCTGTTGTACCTACCGCTATTTGATTCCCAGCCCGCGTTTTTTGCGGACAAGCGTAGAGATGTTCACGCCCAGCTTATCGGCACATTCTTGCATCGTACTGGATTCATGCAAAATTCGCTGGATGTACTCCCGCTCAAACCGTTCGACCGCTTCTTTGAGCGGAAGAGCTTCTTCCATTTTGGCGAGATGCAAGGGGAGCGCGCTATGCTGCGAGCTGCGGATCGAGGCGGGAAGCTGGTCGTACGTAATCCGTCCGTTTTCACACATATGGTAGGAACGCTCGACTACGTTTTTCAGCTCCCGGACGTTTCCTGGCCAGTCGTAATCGACCAGCGCTTCGAGCGCATCTGTTTCCAGACGAATTTCCAGCTGGTATTTCCACTCCAGCTTTTTTAAATAGTAGAAAATGAGGGCGGGAATATCCTCTCGCCGTTCCCGCAGGGGAGGGATGGTCAGCGACAGCACGTTCAGCCGGTAATACAAATCTTGGCGAAACGTCTTCTGCTCGACCATCGCCTCCAGATCGCTGTTGGTCGCCGCGATGATCCGCATATTGACCTGCCGCTGCGTTTTTCCTCCAAGCCGTCTGATTTTGCCGTCCTGCAACACGTTGAGCAGCTTGACTTGCAAGGGAAACGGCAAGTCTCCGACCTCGTCGAGAAAAATCGTGCCGCTGTGCGCCAGTTCGAACAGACCTTCCTTCGCTTGGCTCGCCCCGGTGAACGCTCCTTTTTCATATCCAAACAACTCTGATTCCAGCAAATGATCGGGAATGGCTCCGCAGTTGATCTTGATAAACTCTCCCGGACGTCCGCTCTCCATATGAATGTAATTCGCCAGCACATCTTTGCCGACGCCAGACTCGCCGAGCAACAGAACAGGCGAATCGTTCGCCGCAAACCGATTGGCGAGCGAAATAATCCGATGCATCATGCTGCTGCGGTAAATGATTTGCCCGCCAGAGTCGAGATCGCTCTGAATCTGCTCCAGGGCGCGCTGAAAAGAAGAGTTGATTTGCCGTGTTTCCTCCAGCTCCTGTTGCAGCATGTTCAACTCGGTAATATCGCGGACATTGCCGACGACGAACAGCAGCTCCTGATTTTGATCGAGCAGCGGCGTCGCCGTGTTGATGGCGGTGCGCCCATTTCCGTAGTGGATGACGACGCTGTGCGTCTGCTTCGTTGAGATCGCTCTGGCGGCTGAAGAGTCCGGCACCATGTGCATTTCTTTTTGCTCGATATAGCTGAAGTTGTTCAGGATGTCAGCGGGAATGCCGGTGATGTTCAAATACGCGTCATTGTACAGCAGCACGTAGCCGTTGCGGTCGCATATCGCCAAGCCGTCATGAGACGTTTTGAAAATCGTGGTGATCAGCTGGACAAGCTCTGTGTTGTCGCTTCCCTGAAAAAATTTGGTCTGATACATGGTGATGGTGTTCCCCCTTGGGCGGTGCTTGCGGCTTGTATACGAAATAATCAGAATTGATCATCTGTGCGCAAAAATGCATATGCAAAAATGATCATCGGCATCTTTTGGTCTGATGAAACCGCTTTCAGTCACTTGGCACGCAACTTGCTCATACATGATGGTGAACGATGCAGAAAGTGAGGGATGTTTGCATGACTTCATTATATCAGGTATTGGCTCCTACGGGAGAGTTGACGCAAGACATCGAAGGGCGACTGGATGAATCCGTGATGATAAAGATGTATGAAAATATGGTGCTGGTGCGCTTGTTTGACCGCAAGTCGATCAATTTGCAGCGCCAGGGCCGGATGGGGACGTACGCCCCTTTTGAAGGACAAGAAGCTTCACAGGTCGGAAGCGCGTTGGCACTTACACCGGGCGACTGGCTGTTTCCTACTTATCGCGATCATGCGGCAGCAATCGTGCACGGGCAATCGATGGCGCGCGTGTTTTTGTACTGGATGGGTCATATGGAAGGCAGCATCAGTCCACAAGGCTTGAACGTCATGCCGCCCTGTGTCCCAATCGCCACGCAAATGATTCATGCGGTCGGAACGGCGTGGGCGAGCAAGCTGCAAAACGAGCAGCATGTCAGCCTCGCTTACTTTGGCGATGGAGCGACTTCGGAAGGCGACTTCCATGAGGCGTTGAACTTCGCGGGTGTTTTCAAAACGCCGACGATCTTTTTCTGCCAAAACAACGGCTATGCGATCAGCGTGCCTTTTTCCCAGCAATCGGCTTCGAAAACGATCGCCCAGCGTGCCGCCGCTTACGATATTCCCGGCGTGCGCATCGACGGCAACGATGTGTTTGCCGTCTGGCTGACGATGAAAGAAGCGATGGAACGCGCCCTGAACGGCGAAGGACCGACGTTGATCGAAGCGATCACGTACCGTTACGGCGCTCACACGACTGCAGACGATCCGAAAAAATACCGCGATCAGGAAAAATTGGCGGAGGAGTGGCGCACGGAGCGCGATCCGATCCAGCGTTTGCGTGCGTTCCTCGTCCAGCGCGGACTGTGGAGCGATGCACAGGAGGCACAGCTGGTCGCCCGGGCGAATGAGCAGATCGATGCAGCATTGGCGGAAGCAGAGAGCTACCCGAAATCGCGGCCGGAAGACATGTTCAAGCACGTGTACGCAGAGCCGACATGGATGGCGGAAGAGCAGGAGGGCGAGCTTGTGAAGCCAGCGAAAAAGGAGGACATCCCGGCATGATTCGCAAATTGACGATGATTCAAGCGATTACCGAAGCGATGGACCAAAAGCTCGCGGAAGACTCACGCGTCATGCTGCTTGGCGAGGATGTCGGCGTGAATGGCGGCGTTTTTCGCGCGACGGAAGATTTGATTCACAAGTATGGAGCCAATCGGGTCGTGGACACGCCGCTGTCGGAAGCTGGCATTATCGGGGCGGCGATCGGGATGGCGATGAACGGACTGATTCCGATTGTCGAGATTCAGTTTTTGGCTTTTATTTATCCGGGTTTTGAGCAAATCGTCTCCCACGCTGCCCGCATGCGCTACCGGACGCGCGGACAGTATCATGTGCCGATGGTGATTCGCACCCCGTACGGAGCAGGCATTCGCGGCCCCGAGCTGCACTCGGAAAGCGTCGAGACTTTTTTTGCCCACGTACCGGGTCTGAAAGTCGTTGCGCCGAGCACGCCGTATGATGCAAAAGGACTTTTGATCGCTGCCATCGAAGATCCCGACCCGGTTATTTTTTTGGAGCCGACCAAGCTGTACCGGGCGTTTAAAGAAGAAGTGCCGGAAGAAATGTACCGCGTGCCGATCGGCAAGGCGAAAGTGGTGCGCGAAGGGACAGATATCTCGATTTTTGCCTGGGGAGCCATGCTGCGCGTAGCAGAGGAAGCAGCCAAACAGCTCGAACGCGAGCAAGGAGCGAGCTGTGAAGTCGTCGACCTGCGAACCATCTATCCGCTGGATCGGGATGCGATCGTCGCCTCGCTGAAAAAGACCGGGCGTGCCGTCGTCGTCCACGAGGCGCACAAGACAGCGGGCATGGGGGCAGAGATCATTTCGATCATCAACGATGAAGCGCTAATTTATTTGAAAGCGCCTGTGAAGCGGATTACCGGCTTTGACGTGCCTGTTCCGCAGTTCAGCATCGAGGACGATTATTTGCCGACGCCAGCGCGCGTCAAGAGCGGTATTGTGGAAACGCTTACGTTTTAGCGTAAAGGAGCGAGGGACATGGTGGAGTTTAAGCTCCCGGATGTGGGAGAAGGCATGCATGAAGGCGAAATTTTGAAAGTGCTGGTGCGCGCTGGCGACTCTGTGGTGCAGGATCAGCCTGTCATTGAAGTGCAAACGGATAAAGTCAACGCAGAGCTGTCCGCTCCGGCAACCGGAGTCGTCCAGGAAATTCGCATTGCGGAGGGCGATACGGTTGAGGTGGGAACGGTGCTCCTCGTCATCGATACAGGCATTGCTGCGGGGGAAGTGAAGCAGGAGTCGACCGGAAATGCGCCAGCCGCGCCGGAACAAGCTGCAACCCCGGTCGTACCATCCCGGCATAGCGCACGTCGTTCCTTGGCTACGCCATATGTGCGGCAGTTGGCGAGAGAAATGAAAATCGACATCGAACAAGTAGTCGGCACAGGTCCGGCGGGGCGCGTAACGGAAGAAGATTTGCGCTTGTTCGCCAGTGCCGGGCAAAAGCGTGCCTTGCAGGAAGTGTCTGCGACGTCGTTTGCAGTGTCGACTCCCAAGGGAACAACAGCTCGCGAGGCGGAAGTTGTGGCGACTGCCAGCACTAGCACTACCGATACAGCACCAGCAGCGGAAAAAGGGACTGCACTGGGGAGCAAGGAAGCTTTTGCCGCGATGCCGGGAGAAAGTGCAAACAGCATCGAGCGAATCCCGCTCAAAGGCATTCGCAAAAAAATTGCCGAGCACATGGTCAAATCGGTCACGATCATTCCACACGTCACTTCCGTCGATGAACTGGAAATGGATCAGTTGCTGGCTCTGCGGGAAAAGCTGAAACCGCACGCGGAGAAAAAAGAAGTCAAGCTGACGTTCCTGCCGTTTTTTATCAAGGCACTGGTCATTGCGCTCAAAGAATATCCGGTGATGAATGCTTCCATCGACGATGCCACGAACGAAATTTTGCTGAAGCGCTTTTACCATATCGGCATCGCTACCGATACGCCGGACGGACTGATCGTGCCTGTGATCAAGGACGCGGACAAGAAGTCGATTTTTCAACTGGCAAAAGAAATCAAACACCTCGCCGAACTCGCCCGGGAAGGCAAACTGACGCTTGCGCAAATTACAGGCGGAACGTTTACGATCAGCAATGTCGGACCTGTAGGCGGGCTGCAGGCAACGCCGATTATCAATCATCCGGAAGTGGCGATTTTGGCCTTGCACAAAATGGAGAAGCGCTGGGTCGTGCGCGAGGATGAAGGCGTGATTCGCCAGATGATGAACATGTCGCTGTCTTTTGACCATCGCCTGATCGATGGAGTGACAGCCGTTCGCTTCACGAACCGGATCAAGGAGTTGCTCGAAGACCCAAATTTGTTGTTTGCGGAGATGGTCTAGATGGTAGTCGGAGAAATCGCAATCGAAACAGACGTAGTCGTGATCGGAGGCGGACCGGGCGGGTATGCAGCTGCAATTCGCCTGGGTCAGTTGGGGCAATCGGTCGTGTTGATTGAAAAAGAAGCGTTGGGCGGGGTGTGCCTGAACCGGGGCTGCATTCCCTCGAAAGCACTGATTCACGCCGCAAGCGAATTTCATAAGCTGGCTGGGTTGGGAAAGCTGGGCATCAGGCTGCCGGAAGGAAACGCTTCGTTTCAGCTGGCTGACTGGCATACATGGAAAGAGTCTGTCGTTTCTCAATTGAGCCAGGGTGTGGAGCAGCTGTGCAAGGCAAATGGAGTGACCGTCGTCAAAGGCTCCGCGACTTTTCTCTCAGCGGATCGGATCGGCGTCGAGACGGGGGGAGACTTCGAGACGTACAAATTCCGGCAGGCGATCATCGCGACAGGATCACGGCCGTTTGTACCGCAGTCTTTGGCCACAGATCACGAGTCGATCCTCGATTCCAGCGACCTGTTGAACTTGCAGGAATTGCCCGGGACGCTTGCGATCATCGGCGGCGGCTACATCGGGATGGAGCTGGGCATGGCGTATGCCAAACTGGGAACAAAAGTAACAGTCGTGGAAGCCGCCAACAGCATTTTGCCACAAACGGCTTCGCATCTGACCCAGGAAGTGCGCAAACAAGCGAAACAGTTGGGAATCACCTTGAAAACGGCGACAAAAGTCGAGAGCATGTCGCGCGGAGATGGTGGTGTGACCGTAGCGCTTTTCTCGGAAGCAAACGGTCGCGAAGAACTGACCGTCGACAAAGCAGGCGTCACCATCGGACGAGTGCCTAATACGGGCGAAATCGGGCTTGGACAGGCAGGCGTCAACGTCGACGAAAGAGGCCATATTCCCGTCGATGCTTTTTGCCGGACGAACCAGCCGCACATTTTTGCCATCGGCGATGTAACTCCTGGGCCTGCTTTGGCGCATCGCGCGTCCAAACAAGGCATCGTCGCTGCCGAGGTGATCGCGGACTTGCCAAGCAGCATGGATTCGCCGTACGTCCCGTATGTCATTTTTACAGACCCGCCGATTGCAGGCGTAGGCTTGACGCGAGCAGAGGCGGAAGGATTGGGCCATCGTGTCAAGGCTGCTTCCTTCCCGTATCGGGCAAACGGCAAGGCGCTGACTTTGGGGGAACGAGAAGGCTTTGCAGAGGTGATCGTCGAGGAAGACACGCATTTGCTGTTGGGGATGCACGTAGTAGGGGCCGATGCGCCCAATCTGATCGGGGAAGGCGTCCTGGCGCTAGAGCTGGCAGCGCGAGTCGAGGATTTGGCTTTAACGATTCACCCGCATCCGACTTTGAGCGAGGTGTGGCTGGAAGCAGCAGAAGCCGTCCTCGGGCACGCCATCCATATGGTCAACAAAAAATAGGGGAAGACAACCTCCTTCGCTCAGCAACGGGCGGGGAGGTTTTTTGCTGCTATTCATGGGTTTCCCCCGCTTGGAACAGCTCAACAAGCCAGCTGCCAGGCTGAGAGTGACACTCCCGTCTACTTTTGCGAGGGTCAAAAGTATATGTTTTCCAATCCTAAAGCAGACTAAGGAAGAAACGGTTTTTTCGACTAGCGGAACAGAGGGGGTGACCACAATGGAGAAATGGATGACGATTGGCATCGGGGCAAGCATGGGAGCGTTCCTCGCCCTCGTTTTGTTGGCGGTGGTCGCGTTTGCCTGTTCGAGAACGGTGATCAGCTGGGTAGTCGGCCGCTTTACGAAAAGGCTGATGAACGATCGCTACCCGGAAAACATTTGGGAAATCGTTTCCGCGCTGACCAAAATCTCTCCCGCGAAAGTGCTGGAAAACAGTTTGCGCGCATCGGAAGGAATCGCCATCGAAAGGCCGTTCGGCAGCCCGCGAAAGTTTCTGAATTACGACGGTCTCGTTTTTTCTCCGGCGCAATTGGCTGTCCTGCCTGCTCACGAGGATGCACAAGTCGATACGCAGCTTACGATCGGCCCGATGGCAAAGAAGCCGTTGACCTTGCAAATCCCGCTTTTGTCTGGCGGTTTGGGATACGGGGTTGGCGTCTCGGAAAAGGCGAAAATCGCCATCGCCAAGGGCACGGCTGCGGTAGGGACGGTGACGAATACGGGAGAAGGCGGATTCTTACCCGAAGAAAGAGAAAACGCAAAATATTTGATCTATCAATATCACTCGGCGACGTGGTCGAAAAGCCCGGAGATTCTTCGGCAAGCGGATGCCATTGAAATTCGGATGGGCCAAGGCGCTACGGCTGGAGCGGCTACGTTTATCCCCAGTTGGGAGCTGAAAGGCAAGGCCAGTCAAATCATGGAGCTTCCGGATGTAGAATATGCCGTCATTCCGTCCAAGCATAAGGAGGTTCAGCAGCCACAAGACTTGCGCAAACTTGTCGACCAGCTGCGTTCCTTGACGGAAGGCGTACCGATCGGGGTGAAGATGTGCGCCAGCGCCAAAATGGAAGCCGACCTGGAAGTCGCGATTTCCGCCGGGGTGGATTTTATCAGTCTCGACGGAGGACAAGCCGGATACAAGGGAAATGCGCCGATCCTTCAGGATGATGTTGGCTTGCCGACGATTTATGCCGTGACGCGTGCGGTTCGCTACTTGCAACAGCGCAAGGTCAAGGACAAAATCACGCTATTGAGCGGAGGCGGTTACGCTACGCCGGGGGAGTGCCTCAAAGCGATGGCATTGGGGGTCGACGGGGTTTACTTCGGAACCGCGCTGCTCTGGGCGATGACGCACGATCAAGTGATAAAAGTCGTTCCGTGGGAGCCGCCTACCCAGCTGCTCTTTTATTCCGGCCGCTTTCAAAAGGAGTTCAACGTGCAAGAAGGAGCCAAGTATTTGGAGAACTTTTTCCGTTCTTTTATCGATGAAATGTGGATCGCGACCCTCGCCCTCGGCAAAACGTCGTTTCGTCAGGTGAGCATCGAGGATTTGGCCGCTCTGGACAGCATGACCAGCAAAGTCACACGCATTCCGCTCGCTTGCTACCCGCGTGTCCACCGCAGCCGTTAAATGAGACAAAAATAGTGGCTGAATCCAGTCAACAAGGCTGCAAATTTATGGCAGAGGCCCCCTCACCCGAGCGTAACCAAGGCATAGTATGTAGCAAGGAGGTGAGGCATGATGACCTTTACATTTGCTGACTGGATGATTTATACGATATGGGCCATTTTTGGACTCATGATGATCGATTTTCTCATCGTCCTGTTCCGTTCGTTCTGGGCAGGCTCGGTCAACCCGTCCTTTGTCTTGGGCTATTTGAAGGACATTCTTTATTATGTATTGCCATTAAACATTATCGTTTCCATGATTGTCATCGACCCGACCGGGTATATTCTTGTCGTTTGGTACTTCATCTGCGGCTTGGCTGTCATTGTGAAGTACCTGCTTGACATTATCAAACGATTTGCATAAGCAACAGGTTGGCCTTCCATCCCGGTGGGCTGTTCGTTCTTTTTGAAACACGACCTTGATAGTGAGAGAAGAGGAGCGTCAAAGAGTACGATCGGTTTCCTTCTGGCTGGATAGACCTCCTTGCGACTTTCTAACAAAAATTCAAAATTTTCCGTAAAGGAAGTAGGTCCATGAGAAACTATCAATGGATCAAGTGGCGGAAAGTCCTCCTCTGGGTAGCAGCCATCGCCTTTTTAACGATCGTGTTGTACACAGGAGGGCCGACTTACTGGTCAATCGCATTGGGCATCCTTGGCTTGCTGTTTCAATTGCTGTTTGCCGTTATGTTCATCATCATCCAGTTCGTTGCCCTGTTCTGGTTTTTGGCGCGTGGGCGGACGTATTGGATTTTGCCAGGGGAAACAGGAGCGACGTGGAATGACTATCGCGGCAATCCGGAAATTGTGGAAAATGCTGAGCGAATCGTTACCTTGCTAAAGGGTGTGAAGGAATTTAAGGAAATGGGGGGCGAAGCGATCCGCGGTCTTTTGCTGTGCGGCCCACCGGGTACGGGCAAATCGTATCTCGCGCAGGTCATTGCCAACGAGGCCCAGGTTCCGTTTGCCTACGCCTCGGCCCCCAGTTTTCAAAACATGTTTTTCGGTGTCGGCAACCTGAAAGTCATGGGATTGTACAGAAAAGCGCGCAAACGCGCCAGGGAGTACGGCGCCTGCATCATCTTCATCGACGAGATCGACGCGATCGGCATGCAGCGCCAAGGGGGAATGGGCGGAGGCGGGATGCTGGGGATGGGCGGCACAGGCTTGTTGAATGAGCTGCTTTTGCAAATGGACCCGCCCAACCTCGACAGCTCGAAAATCGCCAAATTTTTGCGCTCCCTCGGTCTGCGCCGCAAAAAGGCTGAGCGCCCCGCCGTCATGACGATTGCCGCCACAAACTTGCCGGACGTGCTCGATTCCGCGCTGTTGCGGCCCGGCCGTTTTGACAGACAACTGTGGGTCGACACTCCGGACTACAATGGACGGATCGATATTTTCGAATATTATTTGGAAAAGGTGAAGCACGACGAATCTCTCAGCCCGGAACGTGCTGCATTGGATACAATTGGCTACAGTCCTGCCCAGATCAAGCATATCGTCAATGAATCGGTCGTCATCGCCCACCAGCGTGGAGCGCAAAGCGCCAGCTACGACGACTTCCGGGTCGCCATGGAAACGTACGAGTGGGGATTGAAACAGCCGCTGCGCTCCATGAGTGAGGACGAAAAACGAAACGTAGCGTACCACGAGGCAGGTCATGCCGTCGCGCAATATTTGCTCAAGCCGCACGAACGGGTCTGGAAGGTGACGATCATTCGCCGCGGCGGCGCTCTTGGCCTTGCCGCCACCAAACCGACGCATGAGCGGTACAATCGCAGCGACAGCGAAATTTTGGCCGCGATTCAGGTGTGCCTCGCTGCCAGAGCCGTCGAAGAAGAGTTTCTCGGCAAAAAATTGAACGGAGTCATCTCTGATTTGCAGCAAGCGACCGAGCTGGCAGGCGCTTATCTCGGCATGGTCGGCATGGGCGACGAGTTGTTCAGCTGGCTCGCTACAGGTGCCCGGCAGGAGGCGCTCAAAACACTTCGGCCGAAAATCAACGAACTGCTGCATGAACAAATGAAACAGGTGAAGCAATTGGTGCGTCAATACGCCGATTTCGTGCACGCCATCGCGGAGGAGCTGTTGAAGCGAGGCGACCTGACCGGAGAAGAAATCGAGGAACTGTACGTGCAGTTGTACGGCGACAAGCGGCCTGCTTTGTCGTAAACTTTCATCCATGTGCCTTCGGGCCGTATCGAACCGCCAGTCACTTCGGTGTCTTGGCGGTTTTTTTGGTGCGCCCAGCATG
>NZ_DOTK01000095.1:0-49057 GCF_003521185.1 Brevibacillus sp. | reverse complement strand
AGTCGCCCCCTCCTACTCGATTAAACGCTTGCAGTTGTGTATACTAGCAATGAGGTGAATGTCAGATGAAGCTGTTGTTTATCGGAGATATTATGGGATCGCCCGGCAGAGAAATCGTGAAAACGTACCTGCCGCTTTTGAAAAGAAAATACGGACCAACCTTTATCGTCGCCAATGGCGAAAATGCGGCACACGGTCGCGGGATTACAGAAAAAATTACGAAAGAGCTGTTCGAATGGGGAGTCCAGGCGATTACGCTCGGAAACCATACGTGGGATCAACGAGAAATTTTTGACTTTATCGATGATGAGCCGCGAATGATTCGTCCGGCGAATTTTCCGGCAGGAACGCCTGGAAAAGGCATTACATACATCAAGCAGCCAGAAGGAGAGCTGGCGGTAATCAATTTGATGGGCAGGACGTTCCTTCCTCCGCTCGATTGCCCGTTTCAGATGGCAGACAAACTGGTTGAGCAAGCGCGCAAACGCACCAAATTGATTTTTGTCGATTTTCACGCCGAGGCGACATCGGAGAAGCAAGCTATGTCCTGGTATCTCGACGGGCGGGTTAGCGCGGTTGTAGGTACGCATACGCACGTGCAGACGGCTGACGAACGGGTTTTGCCGCAAGGAACAGGCTTTTTGTGCGATGTCGGCATGTGCGGCCCAAGCAACGGCATTCTCGGGATGGAGCGGGAAGCCGTGATCAAGAAATTTTTGACCCAGCTGCCTGTCCGTTTCGAAGTGGCGCCTGATCCGGCGCAGTTGAACGCTGTCCTGATTACGCTGGATAAAGCCACTGGTCACGCGAAGAAATTGCAGCGAATCAGAATTGACGCAGACCACCCGTTTATGGAATAATAAACATAAGATTAGAATTTTTTGAATCTTTCTAGCGAGTTAGCAGGAATTTTTAGGGGTTATGCGAATATCATTCTAATGATGACAGGATTCCTATCAGACGGGAGGTTCAAAAAGGATGGAAGTATTAAAAGTTTCAGCAAAGTCTAACCCCAATTCCGTTGCTGGTGCCCTTGCCGGCGTTCTTAGAGAACGCGGTGCAGCTGAAATCCAAGCCATTGGCGCTGGGGCGCTTAATCAAGCTGTGAAGGCCGTAGCAATCGCACGAGGGTTCGTAGCGCCGAGTGGAGTTGACCTCATATGTATTCCAGCCTTTACCGACATCGTGATTGATGGAGAAGAGCGTACTGCAATCAAACTAATCGTAGAACCCAGATAATAAAACTGCAAACGTATCGCCTGCCTGTTTGTTCGAAGAATGAACAGGTTTTTTCGTGTGCAAATATGCCGTTACATAGAAGGAGAGAGAATCATGAACGTATTCGATGCGCATTGCGATGTATTGTGCAAGCTGTGGAAAGAGCCGGAGCGTGACTTCTATAAAGAAGACGATTTTTTGCAGGCTGGTTTTCCCGCTCTCGTGAAAGGGAATGTAGATATACAGGTGCTTGCCTGTTTTGTTCCTACTCATGTGCCTTATGGCCGCCGTTTTCATACGATACTAGAAATGATCGATATATTTTATGAAAAGGTGGCGAGTGAACAATTCCGCCCGATTTACACGAAAGCTGATTTGGACGAGCGCGTATTAAAGGGGGAGAAAGGGGCTATTCTGTTTGTAGAAGGAGCACACGCCCTGGAGGAAAGCCTCGTACAGCTTCGCACATGGTATCGCCTTGGTGTTCGCGGAATGACATTGACCTGGAACCACGGCAACTGTGTGGCAGATGGCAGCGGGGAACCGAACCCGGGTGGACTCACCGCATTTGGTCGACAAGTAATAGAAGAAATGAATCGGCTCGGGATGATCGTCGACGTTTCCCACTTGGCCGATCCGGGGTTTTGGGACGTGATGGAGATTTCCAAAGCACCTGTCATCGCTTCCCACTCCAATGCGCGACAAATTTGCCGCCATCCGCGCAACTTGACGGACGAGCAGATTCGCGCCTTGATTGCCAAGGATGGAGTCATGGGGCTGACGTTTGTCGACTTTTTCACGGTGGAAGAGAAGCGGACGGCATGGATTGATGACTTGCTGCGCCATTTGGATCACGTATGCGGGCTGGGCGGAGTCGATCATGTTGCGTTTGGTTCCGACTTTGACGGCATCACGAACACCTTTGGCGACCTGTCTTCCTCAGCAGCGTATTCCCAATTACTAGAAGCTCTGCTTAGACGTTACAAAGAGGCGGAAGTATTGAAATTTGTGCGAGGAAATTGGTTGCGTGTTTTCGGAAACGTGCTACAATAATACATGAGGATATTAATGTACCAAGTTCAACATTAAAATTCAGGTCAAAAGTAAGTTGAGTAAAAGCACTTGCAATTTGACAGGGACAGGACTACAATTGTTACTGTCTATGCACAGAATTGTCACATCTTATCAATCTTTTCGGGTAAGATGGGCAGCTTTCTCACAGTCACTGAAAGGGTGGAATCTGAATGATTAGTCAACTTTCCTGGAAAGTTGGAGGACAGCAAGGGGAGGGTATCGAGAGTACTGGTGAGATTTTCTCGATGGCGATGAACCGGATGGGTTACCATCTGTACAGCTACCGTCACTTCTCTTCCCGTATTAAGGGTGGACACACGAACAACAAAATTCGCGTGAGCACAACACCAATGCGTGCGATCTCTGACGATCTGGACATTCTCGTAGCGTTTGACCAGGAGACGATCGATTTCAATGCGCATGAGCTGCGCGAAGGCGGCATCATTATCGCGGATGCTAAATTCAATCCAAAGTTGCCGGACGGGTTGAAGCCAGTTCGCTTCTTCACTGTACCACTAACTGAGATTGCTGATGAACTGGGAACTTCCCTGATGAAAAACATGGTGTCGATTGGTGCGTCCAGTGCAATCCTCGGCATTCCAGTGGAAAGTTACCGTGTTATCGTTGAAGATATGTTCCTCCGCAAAGGCGAAAAAGTGGTTGAAAAGAACATGGATGCCATTCGTCGCGGATTTGATTTCGTAAATGAACTGACTGGCGGTCAACTGCCTGAATTCCAAATGGAAAAAGCAGATCCGCAAAAACAACTGTTCCTGATCGGTAACGATGCGATCGCTCTGGGTGCTGTAGCAGCAGGCTGCCGCTTCATGCCAGCTTACCCGATCACACCTGCTTCCGAAGTAATGGAATACTTGATCAAAAAGCTGCCAAAATTGGGCGGAACCGTTATCCAAACGGAAGACGAGATCGCTGCGATTACAATGGCAATCGGTGCTAACTACGGTGGTGCCCGTTCCTTGACTGCTTCTGCAGGTCCTGGTCTGGCTCTGATGATGGAAGCAATCGGTCTGGCTGGTATCACAGAAACACCAGTTGTGATCGTGAACACGCAACGTGGTGGCCCATCTACAGGTATGCCTACCAAAATCGAGCAATCCGACGTGAATGCGATGATTTATGGTACTCACGGTGACATTCCAAAAGTCGTTATCACGCCAAGCACAGTAGAAGAGTGTTTCTACGATGCCGTTGAAGCTTTCAACATTGCCGAAGAATATCAGTTGCCAGTTATTTTGATGACTGACCTGACTCTTTCCTTGGGCAAACAAACTGTTACTCCATTTGACTACAGCCAAGTAGAAATCCGCCGCGGAAAACTGCTTGCTGGACAAGAATTGCCAGAAAAAGAGCAAAACGACCTGTTCAAACGTTATGAAGTAACCGAAGACGGCGTTTCTCCACGCGTAATTCCTGGTCAAAAATACGGTCTGCACCACGTAACAGGTGTTGAGCATGATCAAACAGGTCGTCCGTCCGAGAATGCTGCTAACCGTGTTCAACAAATGGATAAACGTATGCGCAAGCTGGAAGGCGTACTGAAAACTTTCAAAAACCCTGTAACTGTCGATGCACCTCACGCTGAAGCGGATGTTCTGGTAGTAGGTATCAACTCTACCATCGGTACGATTCAAGAAGCAAAAGGCCGTCTGGAAAAAGAGGGAGTGAAAGTAAACCACGCGCAAATCCGTTTGCTGCACCCATTCCCAACTGAACAAATCAAAGCACTTGTGGACAAAGCGAAGAAAGTCGTTGTTGTCGAGCACAACATCCAAGCGCAAGTTACAAACCTGCTCAAACAACACGTTGGAAACGCTGAAAAAATCCAATCTGTGCTCAAATATGACGGTAACCCATTCCTGCCGAAGGAAATCTATGCTGAAGTGAAGGAGCTGGTAAAACATGGCGACTATGAAAGAGTTTCGAAATAACGTAAAGCCTAACTGGTGCCCAGGCTGTGGAGACTTCTCCATCCAGGCGGCTATTCAACGCGCCGCAGCAAACGTAGGTCTGGAACCTGAAAATCTGGCGGTTATTTCTGGTATCGGGTGTTCCGGGCGCATTTCCGGTTACATCAACTGCTATGGTTTCCACGGTATTCACGGACGTTCCCTGCCAATCGCACAAGGTGTGAAAATGGCAAACCGCGAGCTGACTGTTATCGCAGCCGGTGGTGACGGGGATGGATTTGCAATCGGTATGGGCCACACTGTACACGCGATCCGTCGTAACATGAACGTTACGTACATCGTAATGGACAACCAAATTTACGGTCTGACAAAAGGTCAAACCTCCCCGCGTTCCGCGACTGGTTTCGTGACCAAGTCTACACCGCAAGGCTCTATCGAGTCTTCTATCACTCCAGTTGAACTGGCGCTGTCTGTTGGTGCGACTTTCGTTGCTCAATCTTTCTCCAGCGACCTGAAAGGTTTGACTGATCTGATCGAAAAAGGTATTCAACACGAAGGCTTCTCCCTGATCAACGTATTCAGCCCTTGTGTAACCTATAACAAAGTAAACACCTATGACTGGTTCAAAGAGAACATCGTGCCTGTAGACACAATCGAAGGCTACGATCCTCATGACCGCATCAAGGCTATGTCTACTTCCATGCAATACAAAGGTCTGATCACTGGTCTGATCTACCAAAACACCGAGCAAAAACCTTACGAAGCTCTCGTAAAAGGCTTCAAAGAAGAAGGCTTGGCAAACCAAGACATTCGTCTTTCCCAAGAAGACTTCGACAAACTGGTTGCAGAATTTGCATAAGGTTTCGATGAAAAAACCTCTCCGAAAAACGGAGAGGTTTTTTGCGTTATTACCAGGCGCGATCCCGCCATTGTCTGTAGACGAGCATCACCAGGAAAAACAGGACAAGCTGCCCAAACAGCGGGTACAAAAAGCGCAGCAGCGAGCTGAAGCCGATAAAGCTGACCAGGTAGCAAATCAGTAAAATGCCGAGAAGAATTGTCGGGCCACGCAACCGGGTAACTTGGCGGATTTGCTGGGCTAAGCCAAAGACGTTGGCTACGAGAGTCGAGAAAATTTCCGCGTAGACCAGCAGCGAGAACAAAAAGGGGATTCCTTTGCCCAGTCCTTTTAGCAAGGCAATCATCGGCATTTCCGCCTCCTGGATACCCGGCATTTTTACCGACAGCGAGCAATAGGCGAGCAATAGGAGCAGGCCGATTCCCAGTCCACCGATGATTCCGCCGGCGATCAGTGGCTTTTCGCTCGTACTATGTCTGCCGATTGGCACAAGAACTGCTTGTGTAAGCGTGACATTTAAGGCAACATAATAGAGAGGAGAGCTGATCCAGGCCAAGGGGCGTACGGCTTCTACCGTGACGCCTGTAAACAGCCACGGCTTCGAATAGAGAAACACGAGCAGCGTAAACAAAATCAGCATCGGTACAAAGATGCTGTTTACTTGATGGATGGCAAACAACCCTTTGCGGGTCACGAAGAAAATCAAGATCATGCTAAGCCAAATGCCGATTTGCGGAGACAAGCGAAACGACTCCCAGAAAATAGCGCCAGTAGCCGCTAACATGACGGATGTAGTTCCTAGCAACACCGTCAATAGCAACGTGTTGAAAACCGTGCCAAAAGGGTGCCCAAACAAATACGTGCTGACTTCTTGATAGGAATCGGCCTGGATGCGATAGGAAATCAGCATGACACGGATTCCGGCCCATACAAATAAACTTGTGGCGATGACAATGCCGATCAAGCCTTGCGTTCCGTATTGAACAAAGAACTCGACAATTTCTTTGCCAGAAGCAAAACCAGCCCCTACGACGGTACCGATATACGTAAAAGCGATTTGCCATGAGGCTCTCCATGTTCCTTGCATCTCAGACCTCCTGTCCCACCTTATTCCATCCTATGAATGGGAGTGAACCGAATATGCGCGTAACCGTACTTGGCTACCAATCTCCTTACCCAGGCCCTCAGGGTGCCACTCCAGGCTATTTGATCGAAACAGAGGAAGTGAAGCTGCTCCTGGATTGCGGAAGCGGGGTGCTTTCCCAGTTAGGCGTTCATTTGCCTGTTTACGAAGTGGATGCCTTGCTATTGTCTCACTATCATCACGACCATGTGGCAGATGTCGGTGTGTTGCAGTACGGCTTGATGGTTCATCAACTGTTTGGACAGCGGCCTGCCGACAAGCCGCTTCCTATCTATGCTCCAGACAAGCCAGAGGGACAGACAAAAACGTTGACGTACCGGGACGCAACCCGCTTTTTCCCGGTTCACGCGGAGACCAGCCTGTCCATTGGAGATGCGCACATCTCCTTTTTGCGTACCGACCATGGAGACGGCGATCCTTGCTATGCGATGCGCCTTGTGGCAAACGGCAAGACGCTGGTGTATGGCGCAGACAGCGGGCCTGGCACCAACTGGAGCGGTTTTGTCGATGGGGCAGACCTGTTCATTTGCGAAGGGACTTATTTGGATCATAATCTGCCTTCCAGGCCAAACGGGCATTTGTCCGTTCGCCAGGCAGCGGAGTTGGCGCAAGCGCACCACTGTCGTTCTTTGCTGATCACCCATCTGTTTCACGGGTATCCGGAGAGCGACGTACTGGCGCAGGCAGAGGCGTTTGTGGCAGGTCCCGTCTATGCGGCCCGGATTGGATTGAAAATCGAACTATAAGCGGCGTGTGCGACACAAAGAGAGGAGAGAGGGCAGTGTTTCCAAATGTATTAGAGGTAGCACGAAAACTGATTCGCGAGCGAGTACAACCGGGAGAAACGGTGATTGACGCCACGATGGGCAACGGAAATGACACCATGTTTCTGGCGCAGCTCGTCCAGGAGACCGGGAAAGTCATCGCTTTTGATATTCAGCCACAGGCGATTGCCAAAACGAAAGAGCGATTGGAGCGCGAAGGCTTGGCAGAGCGCGTCGAGCTGAAGCTGGCCAGTCACGAGGAGATCGACCGACTGGACGGGCAAGCAGGTGCGATCATGTTCAATCTCGGTTATTTGCCAGGCGGCGACAAAGAAATTACGACGCAAGCGACGAGCACGATTCGAGCGATCCAGTCTGGTCTGCAAGTGCTTCGACCAGGGGGAGTCATGACTGTCATGATCTACTGGGGCCACACAGCAGGCGAAGTCGAGAAGGAAGCCGTCGAGTCTTTTTGCCAGGAACTCAGCCAGCTTGAGTTTCTCGTGCTGAAATACCAGTACGTCAACCAGCAAAACCAGGCTCCCTTTTTGCTGGCGATCGAACGCCGGGGGCAATGAGTTCATTTCCCTTTCCCGGGCAAGCGCATATTCCGACAGATTACGAAACGGGTACGAGAAAATTGTCTGGAACTGGAATAGGCTTGCTGTTCGCAAAATAGGCACGCCCCTGCCGTTTTTCACACATACCTTATGGTGAGGAATGGAGCAAGGGGGATCTTTTGTGAACAGAATCGGCATTATGTTGGATTGGGGCATTATGCAGAAAGGGATCAAAGGAGACAAGTCTTACGAGCGTCTGCCGTACTATGTGGAAATCGGCAAAGAGCTCGGATTGGAGCCTGTCTTTTTTCACCCCAGGCATGTCCTTGCAGGCGATGAACGGGTGCAGGGCTATTTTTGGAACGGACACAGACTCGTTTCCCGATTGGTCCATATACCGAAAGTGATCCATAATCGCGTCCTGACAGGGGATCAAAAGGCCCGTGCCGTCATTTCCAGATTGAGCAGGAAAAAGACGGTCTTTAACGGCCTCGTTGTCCGCGACAAGCGCAAGGTCCACCAGATGCTTTGGAAAAATGAGCAGATTCGTCCATACTTGCCTAACACGGTTCCCTATTCAGGAGAACAGCTTCGCCAGTTTCTCGATAAATACCAAGTTGTCTACGTCAAGCCGTCGATTGGCTCTGTCGGCATCGGAGTAGCCAGAATCGAGCGACACGGCAGCGACTACCACTTTATCGCTTCGAAAAAACGCAAAGTGATGTCACGCCCCGAACTGTTGGCGGCTGTCCGCCGTTGGGTCGGCAACAAGCGCTTTCTCATCCAGCGCGGGATTCCGCTGGCGCGTTACGGAGGAAAAACGTTTGACATCCGTGTATCGGTGCAAAAAAACAGGGAGCGGGACTGGACAGTGAGCGGTATGGTTGCCAAAGTGGCCAACAGCAAAAACAAGCTGAGCAACCTTTCACGGGGCGGAAGAGCGGTTCCTTTTTCGGAGGCTGTGTCGACCCTGTTCACGCCTGAACAACAAGCGCAGACGGTCCAGCGAATCAATGACGCGGCAGTAGCGATCGCGAAGCAGTACGGGCGTCATTTTCCTTCTCTGGCCGACCTTGGCATGGACATGGGGATCGACGAGAAAGGCAATCCGTATTTGATCGAGGTCAATGTGCGCGATCAGCGCTATTCCTTTTTCAAAGCAGGGGAAAAAGCGATGTTCAAGCAGACGTATCGTCATCCGATGGAGTATGCATTGACATTGATCGAGGAGCAAAAGCTCAGAAAAAAACATGCGGCCCAATACTTGCGGCTGCACGGTTGACGCTGGAAAGCAGACCATTGCGAGAGCAACGTCTGCTTTTTCATTTTGGCGGGAAAAGCAAGACACGTATTGACGAAAGAGAGCAGCTATGTATAATCTTGGGAAAAAGAGAAAGCGAGAAGCTGTGAATGAAACGCTACGTGTGGTGGATTGTGCTGGTCGTTGTGCTCTTGCTCGTGCTGACGCCTTTTGTTTATGTCGAATACAACAAGTACGCCTACGCCGAGCGCGTGAAAACATATTTGGTAGAGGAAGCGCATTACAAGCCAGAGCAGATCAAGTCGGTAACAGGGGTATGGAGCAAGAAGCTGCCGAGCTTTTTAGCGGAAGTCGTCTTTGTGGACGAGCCGGAAGTGACCTACATCTATTTCGCTCACAACGATGTGATGCAGTACGGTTATGTGCTCACAGACGAAGGGAAAAAGCGGGGATGGGAAGAGAAGGACCTGAAGCACGATCACCGCAAACAGGAATGACGGGAAAAGCTGATGGAGAACGAAAAGGATGGCGGCGCTGGCCCCCGTCTTTTTGCATGCAACGTCAAGCTTTCTCTTGTGCCGACTGCTGTTCGGCCAATGGGTACGGCAAGTTGCGGAAATGGCGATAAACCAGAGCCAAAATCGATTTGCGCGTTAAAATTCCTTGGAAGTAATGCTCCTTGTCTTCAATACAGACAAACGGGTGATTAATCGAGACTTCCAAAGCCTTTAAAAATTCATCCGTATCGTTCAGACGCGGCACTTTCGTGTCCATGACATCATCGACGGTATGCTCGGAGATTTTTTCAAGCTCGAAGCGTTCGAGTCCAAGCGATTTGTTGATAATCATGTTTGTGCTGATCAAACCGTGCAAACGGTATTGGTGATCCAGTACCGGAACAGCCGAGTAACCGGATTTGATGAGGACGAGCAGGGCGTGCTCAAGTGAGTTCCCCAATTGCACATGAGCGACCTTAGTGGAAGCGATAATAAGCTCTTTAATGGGAGTATGTAACAATGGAATTTCCTGATTCATCAGATCGACCACCTTTTCTGTCGTCTACGGCAGCCAATGCGCTGCCAGTGATCCTCTTCTATGATACCGTAAGTGCGGTGCCAGCGGTAGATCTACACAAAAAAAGCCCGGCAGTTTGCCAGGCAAAGAATCGAGGTGTGGAACAATTGTCCCTGATTCTAGTATGCAAGAAGGAGCCTTTGATTACATTAGGAGTTTGGAGGAAAGCAAACGCGGGGCGCTATGCTTTGTAAACTTCCGTCTTGTAAAGCGGCTTGGATGTCGCCTTGCCTTTTCCCCGCATCCAGTGCGAGACGAGGGTATGCTCGTACAGGAAAATACAGAGCGGCGGCGTCACGACGAACATCGCCAGCATAATCCAAGGCGTGGACCAATCCAGCCGGAAAATGACATAGCTCTCAAGCAAAAACAAGATCAGCGGATGGACGAGATAGATCGCCATGTTTTGCCGGGCCATGTCCGATAGCCATTGCCCGAACTTGGGCAGCTTTCCGAGATAGCGGGAAAGCGAGTAAAAGCTGATCAGAAAGCTTGTCGTATAGAGCAAATAGAGCGGATTGAAGATGTTCAGGCTCTCGTAATACGACTTCGAGCCGCTCACGAAATCGTTTGCAATCCAGAGCGCGGTGATCAGCGTGACGATACAGGCAGGCACTTGCAAACGCCATGTCCAGGCTCGCCATTTCTCCAGATTCAGGCCAGCGTACGCACCGAGGGCGAACGTGAAGATGTACATATGCACGTAGTTTTGTCCAGCCACATACGTATGCTGGAAAAAAGTCAAAAGCGGTGAAGCTGCCCAGTCGATTTCCCAGAGCGGGTGGATGAACAAGTAGTTGTAAATCCCGTACAAGCCGATTTGTCCAACAAAAAGCACAACGAGCGTGCGAAAGCGCAAAAATCGCTCAAACCATGGCTTGATCAGGCAAAACAACAGACACAGCTGCAAGTAAAGCGGGATGTAGTACAGATGGTAAAAGGCGCTGCCGGTAAAAAGGCTGTCCAAAAACGGAACAGCCAACACGCTCGGATCAACCGTCTGGAGCTTGAAACAGGTGAAGATCGCCGTCCAGATCACGTACGGCACAATGATGACCCGAAAACGCTTTTTCCAGAAGACAGCCCAGTTCATCTCCCGTTGCTGATACCAGTAAAACAGCAGCATGCCCGTCGCAAAAATAAACAGAGAGCGCCCGAAGCGCAACAAAATGAGCAGAACGGTTTCGATTTCGCCATTCCAAGGATAGTCTTGCTGGTTTTCCACAAAAAAACCGAGAATGTGAATCGCAAGTACAGAGAGTGCTCCAAAAACAAAAAGGGCATTCAGATCCTGAAACGTCCCCTTTCGATCGCTATTCATAAATCCTCCCAAAGTCTCACCGGCTACACCACCTGATTTTCCAGATGGAAAAGCTTATTTAGGCAAACGCCATTGGGGTATAGCCAGTTCTTTTGCGGTAAAGGAGAAAAGCTGCAAGCGCTGGGACAGATGATGCTCCGATTCGGCCAGCAACGACTCCTCTACGGAAAAAGGAACAGAGATGACAGGCCACTGGGAACGAATCGCAGCGAACAAACGCGCTTTTACATCGTCGACAGTAGTCGGCTTCCCGGTCAGTCCGGCAATGCTGCCTACCGTCGAGCCAACGATGCCAGGAATCGGCTTGTGCGCTTCCATCTCATCCAGTCCGGCCAGCGCATAAAAACGCTCCATCCATTCCCCGCGCGGTCTTTCCTCTATATTAATGCAAATCTGCAAAATCGATCCGTAGCGGGTACGGCGCTGCGCCATTCCCCCGATTTTTTTCCCGTGCAAGGAAAAATCGTACTCTCCGGCACAGTAAGATCCGACGACCTCGCCAAATTCCAGCTCGCCGTAGTCGCGCAGCCCAACTTGAAGCATGTCGGCTACAAAAGCAAAGAAAGCATCGATGGAGATTGCCGTATCGGGCAAGAGCCAGGCGATGTTGAGCACACCAGCATCCAGCGGTACACAGGCGCCGCCGGAAGATCGCAGCACACAGCCGAAGCCATCCTGACCGAACTGGTGCAGAGCTTGCTCCAGATGGGGGAGTCTGGCGTCTCTGCGCCCCAGATACAAAGCCTGATCGTATACCCAAAGGTGGATGATCGGTACAGCAGATTCCCGTTGCATACCAGCCGCCAAAGCCTCGTCGCGATACAACGGTTCAAGCGGTTGCCCTTGATAAATTCCTGAATCCATCCAGTGGAAAGGCTGATTGACAGAAAATGACATGAAAAAGGCTCCTCACAGGACAAGAATAGCTATCATTATACAACTGAACCGTGTACATTTCTAGGTTTTCGCCCCCCTTTTTTCTGGATGGGAAAAGCTTGCAGACAAGCCTGAGAAAAACAACACCCGACAAGCAGAGAGGCGCGTGTCGGGTGTATGGGGGTTACTTCACTTCTTTCAGTTGGAAATTGTCCAGGTAAGTCATTTTGCGAGGAGCTTCTTCTGCCGCATCCTCTTGCATGTACAGACCAAGCTGTGTTCCTTCTTGCTTGATTTGTTGCTGTCCGAACAAATACTGATCGTTCGCATAAATCGAAACCGTGTTGCCTTTGACAGCTACCTTCAGGCGGTTGGACGATTTCAACTTGTAGGAACCGGATGCGATGACATCGATGTCGTCTTTGTTGGCGTCTGACACTTTGCCGAGAACGACGCGATCTTTTTGGACGAACACGACATTGGCTTTTCCGTCTTTTCCGTTGAAGAAAAGTCCGGCCAATCCATTCGTACCCGATACGTTTACATCGATGCTCAGCTCGTAATTTTCCGGTTTGGCGGATTCATTCCAGCTGAGCGGCAGGAAGTAGTGGTCGACGTCGTCATCGTCGGAAACAGCCGTTGCTTGCTTGCTGATGACGCCCCAGCTTCCGGTAGCCTTTTTCGTATCCCAGTTTTTCAGATCTGTGCTGGAAAAAGAGTCGCTGATGTTGATCGGTTCAGGCTTTGGCGGTTCCGGGTTCGGGAAGACGACTTTTGTTTCGTCGTCGCGGTCCAGGATGGCCCGGTACAGCAAGGAAGCAGCTTCTGCGCGAGTGATCGGGTCTTGCGGGCGGAAGTAGCTGTTGTAGCCTTTCATCAAATCAGTTTGCAGGGCGATGGCGATGTACGGACGCAGGGCGGAAGAAATTTCGTTTTGATCCCGGAAGTTCTTCAACTGATCCAGGTCCGCCTTGTATTTTTTGTCATAGCCAAGCAGTCGAACGAGAGCGACCGCAATATCTTCGCGGACGGCGGATTGATCCGGTTTGTACGTGTAGGTGGAACCGGATTTGTAGCCAGTCAAGTAAGGCTTTGCGTACTCGACGTAATAAAACGCCCAGTGGGAACGGGGAACATCTTTAAACGTTGGACTGACGGAGTTTTTCTGGATGTTGACATCAGCTGCCGCAATCATGATTTTGGCAAACTCTGCGCGGGTTACCTGATTGTTGGGACGGAAAGTCCGGTCGTCATATCCTTTGATGATCCCTTTTGCTGCCATTTCGGTGATTTCCTTGTACGCCCAGTGACTGCGGGGAACGTCCGAGAATGAAGTCGAAGCGGCACCGACAAAAGGGATGGCAGTCAGGAACATCAACACCGACAGAAGTAAGGCGAATGCTCGTTTCATGCTGACCTCCTCAATTTTGCTCGTGTTTTTTGGTAGCTGCCTTCTTCGACGACGTCTGGGCGGGGAATGTTGCAAGGGACAAAGTCAATTCGGGAAAATTAGGAAAAAAGACGGAGGCCGTCCGCGGAAACGGCAGGAGCGCGGGGAAGCTTCTTAGGGAAAAGGTCAGGGAATCGTCAGGCAAAAAGGCTGGGTCATTACTGTCGAATAGGCAGAAGGCAGCTTGCACCATTTTGGCTTTTATACAGTGAGCAGCTTTTCGTTTCGCGAATAGCGAATGCCCGGCAAACTTGCATGTTTAATCATCGAAAAGCTGCTGTTGAAAAGCGTCCTTTTCGAAACGATTCCGTTCGTTTCGTACATATTTTGCCTCATTATGCATTGGCTTTTGTATGCACCAAAATGCTATAATTCTTTATTGGTTACTTATAAAGAAAATACTAGCTGAGGTGATACATGATGACGGAATCGAAAGTGGCGACTCCGGACTTAAAATCCGCCAAGTCACCGAAAACAACGGCGGACTTTGCGAAATACTTTCAGCCCCCGTCCTTGAAAGATGCGAAAAAGCGGGGAAAAGAAGAAATCCAGGTGCTTTACGATTTCGCGATCCCGGAAGACATGCAAGGAATCGGAAAAGGAAAGCGTTATCACGTTCGCACATACGGCTGTCAGATGAACGAGCATGACTCCGAGACGATCTCCGGCATTTTGCAGCAGATGGGCTACACTTCCACAGACGATGTGGAAGCGGCGGATGTCATCTTGTTCAATACCTGTGCCATCCGCGAAAATGCGGAGGATAAAGTGTTTGGCGAGCTGGGACATATGAAACGGCTCAAGCATAACAATCCGAACCTGATCCTCGGCGTTTGCGGCTGTATGTCCCAGGAAGAGAAGGTCGTCAACAAAATCTTGAAAAGCTACCAGCAAGTCGATTTGATCTTTGGGACGCATAACATTCACCGCTTGCCGCAGCTGATGCGCGATGCCATGTTCAGCAAGGAAATGGTGATCGAGGTATGGTCCAAGGAAGGCGACATCGTCGAAAACATGCCGAAGCAGCGGGAAGGAAACACCAAGGCATGGGTCAACATCATGTACGGCTGTGACAAGTTCTGTACGTACTGCATCGTGCCGTATACGCGAGGAAAAGAGCGGAGCCGCCGTCCGGAAGACGTCATCGCGGAAGTCCGTGACCTCGCCCGCCAAGGCTTCAAGGAAATTATGCTGCTCGGCCAAAACGTCAACGCCTACGGAAAAGACTTTGAAGACATCGAGTATGGCTTCGGCGATCTTTTGGACGAGATTCGCAAAATCGACATTCCGCGCATTCGTTTCACGACGAGCCATCCCCGCGATTTTGACGATCACCTGATTGAAGTGTTGGCAAAAGGCGGAAACTTGGTGGAGCAAATTCATTTGCCAGTCCAATCCGGTTCGTCGGAGATTTTGAAGCGCATGGCTCGCAAATACACGCGGGAGCACTATTTGGAGCTTGTACGCAAAATCAAGGCTGCGATTCCGAATGTATCCCTTTCTTCAGATATTATTGTAGGCTTCCCGGGCGAGACCGACGAGCAGTTTGAAGAGACGATCTCGATGGTCGAAGAAGTCCGGTATGAATTTGCCTATACCTTCATCTATTCCCCGCGCGAGGGCACTCCGGCTGCTGTCATGGAAGACAACGTGCCGATGGAAGTGAAAAAAGCGCGCCTCTACCGTCTGAACGAAGTGCTGGCCCGGATCGGCCTGGAAGAGAACAAAAAGCTGCAGGATCAGGTTCTGGAAGTGCTGGTAGAAGGCGAATCGAAAAACAACCCGAACGTATTGGCTGGCCGCACGCGCACGAACAAGCTCGTGCACTTCACGGCAGACAAGTCTTTGATTGGTCAATATGTGCATGTCAAAATTACAGATGCGAAAACGTGGACGCTTCATGGCGAACTCGTAACCAAAGTCGAGGTGTAGAAGATGGAACAAACAAACCTGTACACACAAAAAGAAATTTTGGACAAAGCGCGCGAACTGGCTGCCATGATCTCCCGCACGAATGAAGTCGATTTCTTCAAGCGTGCCGAGCTGCAAATCAAGCACAATGAACGCGTGCAGGACTTGATCGACAAGCTGAAGCAAAAACAAAAGCAGATGGTCATGTTCGAATCGATCAATAAAAAGGAACTGGTGGAAAAGGTAGAAGCCGAGTACAACCAGCTGCAAGAAGAGCTGGATGCGATTCCGCTCGTCACCGAATTTAAGCAATCGCAGGTCGATGTGAACGATCTGTTGCAAATGGTGACGAATGTCATCACGAACACCGTTTCCGAGCGTATTATTTTGGATACAGGCGGAAATCCGCTGACAGGCGAAACTGGCGGCGGACCGGAAAAGAAACATAGTGGCGGTTGCTGCTCGTAAGGTAGCATCCAACGCGCAAAACGTTGCTACGCGTGAGTTCCCAAACGAGGCACCCAATTTCAGGTGGGTGTTTGCACCCTAGCCGAATGCCCTGCATACAAATGTACAGAAACGTTGTATGGAGGAGGTAACGAAATGTCGGGTACAGACAAAGATCTACAGTGCCGGGAACTCATCGCGAAAGCTGTCTGCGGTAAAGGCCATAAATTCTCTACTACCACCCACACCATCATACCGTCGCAAACTCCTTCGACGATCCTCGGATGCTGGATTATAAACACGAACTTCCAGGCAGAGAAAGTCGGAGACGCGGTTGAAGTATCTGGTACGTATGACGTCAACCTGTGGTTCTCGTTTGCCAATAACACGCAAACCGAAGTCAAGCGGGAAACTGTCAAGTTCTCCGTACTCGTTCCGCTTACGTTCTTCGACAAAAACTGCAGAGGCGATCTGGAAATTGTCGCTCGCGCCGTGGAACAGCCGAAGTGCGTAAAAGCCGAGTTGAGTGCTGGAGGTACCATCACAGTCAGGGTTGAAAGCGAATTTGCCGTTGAAATCATTGGAGAAACCAAAGTCTGCGTAGTGGTATGCAATAACTGCGATGACAAGGACTTCACGCTGATTGGCGACTATGAAGAAAACAGTGATGAATTCGACGACTTTGATTCAGCCAGCATGCTCGATGAGCTTGACTAAAGAGGAGAGATATCTCCTCTTTTTCTTTTTTTATCGGGAAAAAGCGGTATAGGCTAGGCTCTCACTCTTCTCTGGGCGCGATCATATGATAACGAAGAATACAGCATGGGAGAGTGGAAAGCATGGTACGCACGCGAGGAAGGGCATGGGAGGGACTGCAGGAGAGCGCTGTTTCGCAGCCAATGACGGCAAATGCCAAAGAGGCTGTCGCCTTTTTGCACCGTCCCGAGATCGGGCGCTGGCTGTTGAAAACGAGTGGTCTGCCTGTGGCTTCCGGGCGCACGACACCGCCTGGATGGCGGACCTACAAGCTTTGCTTGTACCAGGACCTGGTGCTCGATGTCGCGCGGAGCCTGGAACACCCGCAATGGCTGCTTTATCGCCTGGAAGAGCCGGACTTTGAGCCAGTTCCGTTTCCCTCTTCCGATCCGGAGGTGCAAGTCGTAAAAGCGCTGGCCGTGCGCAGCTTGTATGCGGTCGGTGCCGAAGCGGGGCAAGTGACCGTCATGGCAGCGTCTTCTCATCGGGCGAAGGTCGTTCGCGTGGAACCGGATTGGCCTGCGCAAAAGGCAGACGCTTACATGCAGCGTGCGCGAGAGTGGTGGCGGGAGCGCATGAGCAAGCAGCCGCAAGAGCTGAACAAAATGGGAGCGGACCCGGAGTTTTCCTTGCGCCGGGCGACAGGCGAGATGGCGCTCGCCTCTGATTTTTTGAAAATCAACGGGACGGTTGGGTGCGACACGACCCGCTACCGGGAAGATTTGGCTCTGCATCAGCATCCTGTAGCCGAATTGCGCCCCGCCCCAACGGAAGACCCTGACGAGCTGTTTCTGCATATTTACGAAGCGTTGCGGCTCGCAGGGAAAAAAATCCCGCACAAGGATGTGGAGTGGCTGGCGGGCGGGATGCCTTTTTCCGGCTATCCGATTGGCGGACACATTCACTTCGGCGGGATGACGCCTACGTTTTCTTTGCGGCGCAAGCTCGATGCGTACTTGGCGTTGCCGCTCGTGCTGATTGAAGATCCGGGTTGCATCGAGCGCAGACATCGCTACGGCTTTTTGGGCGATGTGCGGGAAAAGTCGTACGGCTTCGAATACCGGACACTGCCAAGCTGGCTGGTGCACCCGGTCATCGCGCGTGGAGTTTTGCATCTGGCCAAACTGGTCATGATGAGCCATGCCGAGCTGAAAGCGACCCCGCATTTGCAGTTGCCGCTGGTCAAGGCTTACTATCGCGGCGACAAAGAAACGTTGGAGCCGTACGTCAAGCAAATCCGCGAAGAATTGCGAGAGTTGCCTGGCTACGCGCTTTCGCGAATACACTTGGAGCAATATTTTGACTTGTTGCTGCGAGGCGAGACATGGCTTTGCGATTTCGACCTGAGAAGTGCCTGGAATCTTCTGTGAATTTTTTGCCGCGAATCGAGCATCAACATCATGGGAGGAACATGGTATAATAGCGTCGAGATTGGAAGGCTAGGAGAAGAAAAAATGGCGCAATATACCCCGATGATTCAGCAGTATCTGGCTATCAAAAAAGACTATCCGGATACTTTCTTATTTTTTCGCTTAGGCGACTTTTACGAACTGTTTTTTGACGATGCTATTCTCGCGTCCCGCGAGCTGGAAATTACGCTCACCGGACGCGAGGGTGGTGGCGATGAACGGATTCCGATGTGTGGCGTGCCGCATCATTCTGCGGATGGGTACATAGCGGAACTGTTGAAAAAAGGTCACAAGGTAGCGGTATGCGAACAGGTGGAAGACCCGAAAGAAGCCAAAGGGGTCGTTCGCCGCGAAGTGACCCGTGTCATTACGCCCGGCACGATGATGGAGGGCAAATGGCTTACCGACAAGGAAAACAACTACATGGCTGCCTTGGCAGCGCTGGACGGCCGCGTCGGAATTGCTGCATGCGACATGAGTACAGGAGAAATGTACGTCACATCCGTGCTCGGCCAGATGGAGGCGGCCCTGGATGAGGCTCTGCAATACCGTCCGAAAGAACTGGTGTTCTGCGGTGTCGAAGCTTTGCCCAAGACAGCTTTGCCGACGACGGTTGTAGAGAGTCACCAGCTGGATGCTTTTGCGGTGGACAACCAGTATCCCGAAACAGGGAAAGAGCTGGATGTCTCCATGCGCTCGGCCGTCAACGCGCTGCTCTACTACATCGGCACGACGCAGAAGCGCAGTCTCGCCCACATGCGGCTCTTGAAGCGCTACGACAGCAAGCAATATTTGCAAATGGACGGCTTTTCCCGAAGAAATCTGGAGCTGACCGAAACGATCCGCGACAAGACGAAAAAAGGTTCTCTCTTGTGGCTGTTGGACCGGACGCAAACCGCGATGGGCGGACGGCTTTTGCGCAGATGGATCGAGCGGCCGCTGCTCGGACGCGCGGAGCTGGATGCCAGACTGGAAGCGGTAGAGGCGCTGAAAGCCGATTTGTTGCTGCGCTCCGATTTGCGGACTTGCCTGGACAACGTGTACGATCTGGAGCGGCTGGCTGGGCGGATTTCCTATGGGAACGCCAATGCCCGCGACCTGATTCAGCTGCGATTGTCACTCACGGCAGTTCCTGAGCTGAAAGCGTACTTGGAGCAGACAAAAGCGCCCGTGTTGCAGGAGCTTTCCCGCGGCATGGATGAGTGCGCAGACCTCGTCAGCTTTTTGCAGTCGGCGCTCGTCGACGATCCGCCGATCTCCGTGCGGGAAGGCGGAATGATTCGCACAGGCTACGATGAATATTTGGACAAGCTGCACTCGGCGAGCCGCGACGGAAAAACGTGGATTGCCCAATTGGAGCAAAGCGAACGGGAAGCGACAGGGATTCGCTCGCTGAAAGTCGGATTCAACAAAGTGTTCGGCTATTACATCGAGGTATCCAAGTCCAACATTGCCAACGTGCCAGCGGGCCGTTACGAGCGCAAGCAAACGCTCGCCAACGCAGAGCGCTACATAACCCCCGAGTTGAAAGAGCGGGAAGCGCTCATTCTCGAAGCAGAGGAAAAAATGATTGAGCTGGAGTACCAGCTGTTTGCCGCCGTCCGCAGCGAAATCGCCAAGCACATTCCGAGATTGCAAAGCCTTGCCGAACGGATTGCCTCTGTAGACGTTCTCCAGGCTTTCGCTACGGTCAGTGACGAGCGCGGATTCGTGCGCCCGCAGCTTGTCGATGACGGGGAATACGTGATCGTGGACGGCCGCCATCCCGTTGTGGAAGCCGTATTGGAGCGGGAGAAATACGTGGCGAACGACGTGAGGATGAACCAGGACGAGCGTCAAGTGCTGCTGATCACGGGACCGAACATGGCTGGTAAAAGCACGTATATGCGCCAAATCGCCCTCATTACGGTCATGGCGCAAATCGGTTGTTTCGTCCCGGCAAAAGAAGCGAAGCTGTCGATTGTCGATCAGATTTTTACCCGGATCGGAGCGGCTGACGACCTCGTCGGCGGTCACAGTACGTTCATGGTCGAGATGCTGGAGACGAGACATGCCTTGCAAAAGGCGACAGCAAAAAGCTTGATCTTGCTCGATGAGATCGGTCGCGGGACTTCTACGTACGATGGCATGGCGCTGGCACAGGCGGTCATCGAGTACATTTGCCAGCGGATCGGTGCCAAGACGCTGTTTTCCACGCACTATCACGAGCTGACGGGCCTTGCCGAGACGATGAAAGGCGTCGTCAACGTGAACGCCCGCTGCGAGGAGCGAGACGGCAAGCTGTTGTTCCTGCACAAGATCGAAGAAGGCCGGGCAGATAAAAGCTACGGGATTCACGTGGCGGAGCTGGCGGAAATGCCTGGATGGGTCATCGAGCGGGCACGCAGCATTTTGGCAGGGCTGGAAGCAACCAGTTCGGCTGCTTCCGACATGCAGATGTCGCTAGAGTCGCTCTGGTCCGCGCCAGTTGCCGCTGTGCGCGAGGAGCCTGTGTCGCTTTTGTCGTCGGAGGAAGAAGAGATTTTGCGCGATTTGCGTGAGATCGACCTGAATCAGACGACACCGATGGATGCGATGATGAAGCTGTTCGCGTGGAAACAACAGTTGAAGAAAAAATAAGCTTCGGGCGGAGGGGAGGATCGCATGGGAACGATTCGAGTGCTTGATGAGCAGCTCGCCAATATGATCGCGGCGGGTGAAGTGGTGGAACGTCCGGCATCTGTCGTCAAAGAGCTGGTCGAGAACGCGATTGACGCCAAAGCCACTTCGATTGAGATTCATGTGGAGGAAGGCGGTCTGGAGCTGATCCGCATTGTCGACAACGGACACGGCATGGATCGGGACGATTGCTTGCTGGCATTGGAACGCCATGCGACGAGCAAGATCAGCACCCAGCGCGACTTGTTCCGGATTCGCACACTCGGCTTTCGCGGCGAAGCTTTGCCGAGTATTGCCGCAGTGTCTCGGATGGAGCTGACGAGCAACCGATCGAGCCGCGAGATCGGTACGCGGCTGCTCGTCGAAGGCGGCGCAGTCAGCGAAGTGGCAGACGCGGCAGCAGTGCAAGGGACGGAAATATGTGTCCGCAGCTTGTTTTTCAATACACCTGCCCGGTTGAAATACATGAAGTCGATTGCCACAGAAGTTGGGCATATCTCGGATTACGTCAATCGGCTCGCTTTGACTCACCCGTCGATTTCCTTTCTTTTGACGCACAACGGGAAAAATTTGCTGCAAACGACGGGGGACGGCAAGCTGCTGCACGTCATGGCGGCGATTTACGGTGTACAGATTGCCAAGCTTCTCATTCCGATTTCGGGGGAAACGCTCGATTTCCGCTGGAACGGATTTTTGTCCAAGACGGAGGTAACGCGAGCAAACCGCTCCTACCTTTCTACACTGGTCAACGGTCGCTACGTTCGCAGCTATTCGCTCAACAATGCGATCATGCGCGGCTATCACACGCTTTTGCCGATCGGACGGTTCCCGATCGTCGCGCTGCAAATCGAGATGGACCCGACGCTTGTCGATGTCAATGTCCATCCTGCCAAGCTGGAGGCGCGGTTCAGCAAAGAGGACGAGCTGTGTACGGCAATCGAGCAATCCGTCAAAACGACGCTCCGGCAAGGTTTGGGCATCGTTCGTCCGATGGAGACACCGCAAAAGGCGAAAATCACCACGCAAGTCGTCCAGCCGCAGTTTGACTTGACGTTTGCCAAGCCAGCCGCGGAGACGCAGACGCGTTCACTTGTGGAAGCCAGCCCGCGCCTGCAAGAGTGGATGGCGCGGCAGGAGCAAAGCCAGCCGTTGCCGTTGCAAAAAGAAGCGGCAAGCGAGCTTTTGCCGGTTGCCCAAAGCAGGAAGGTTCAGGAAGCTTCCGAAGCTTATCCGCGTGCAGAGCAAGAGCAAGGGCTGGCGAGTTCTGCTCCACAAGCAGAGAAAACAGGACAAGAGCAGGCACAACAAGAGCAGGCCGCCGCTTCAGGGAGCGTGTTCGAGAAGGTCGCGCCCGTATCTGTTGCCACCGCTCCTTCTGCTTTCCTTGAAGGAACGAGTGATTCTGCTAGTCCTTCTGCTTCGCTTGAAGGGACGACTGGTTCTGCCGCCCCACTTGAAGGCATGGCTGCTCCACTTGCTCAACCTGATGCAGAGCAAGCGAGCGAGCCAGAGCAGAACGCCGCACCTGTAGCGGAGGAGCGCGTGCAGTCGGCTGTTCCGGTCATGTATCCGGTCGGACAGGTGCATGGAACGTACATCGTCGCCCAAAACGATGAAGGGATGTACTTGATCGACCAGCACGCCGCCCAGGAGCGCATCTTCTACGAGTATTTCATGGCCAAGCTGGCAGAAGAAGGTGTGGCCAGCCAGATGATGCTGTTTCCGCACACGGTCGAGTTCACGACCGCGGAGGCGGCCAGACTGGAAAAACGGCTGTCGCTTCTGCAATCGTTCGGCTTGGAAGTAGAAGCTTTTGGCGGGCGCACGTTCATCGTCAGGGCGCACCCGCATTGGTTCCCGGAAGGAGCCGAGCTGGAAGTTATCGAAGAGCTGATTCAGTTCGTACTGGAGGCGGGAGAGCAAGGGCAGGCCCATCCTGTGCAAATGCGGGAAAAGGCTGCGATCATGATGTCGTGCAAAGCATCGATCAAAGCCAATCGCTTTTTGACCCACGCCGAAATGGAGAGCCTGCTGAATCAGCTGCGCGAGACGAGCAGCCCGTTTACGTGTCCGCACGGCAGGCCGATTGTAATTCACTTTACTGGCTATGATTTGGAGAAAATGTTCAAGCGCGTCATGTAGTGCAAACACGCATTTTGCTAATACCGCCCCTCGGATGAACGCCGATGAACGACGACCGATTCGGCGGGGCGTTGGCTGTCCTGGCGGATGGAGATGTAGTCTCGTGATTGGCGGCGGAATGGTGGCGACAGGCGAGCGGTACGTGTGAAAAACGATGAATGGTCGAGTCTTGCCCAGATGGACGAGGTTCGCTATGGTCCGGGCGCAGCGATTTTGCCAGACGGCAGAGTCCTTGTGGTTGGCGGAGATCCTGCCGGCAATCCGGATAAGATATGGAAAACAACCACCATTTACGACCCGGACTCGGACTCGTGGGAGCCTGGCGAGCCGATGCGCATCGAGCGATTCAAACCGTTTGCCGTTGCGCTTGCGGATGGCAGAGTATTGGTAGCAGGCGGCATGTCCAAACGCGCCTATTTGAAGTCCGGGGAAATATACGACCCGCAGACGCAAAGCTGGAGCAAGGCAGCCGATATGACGATGACGAGAGAAGGAGCGAGCGCAGCGCTTTTGCAAGATGGACGGGTGCTGCTTGCAGGAGGTCAAACATCGAAAAGCGAAAAAGCCACCTTGTTCTACCAGCCACAGTTGCAAATCCGGCTGCTGTTCGGCGAAGCTGCCCGTTTGCAGGTCGACCGACAGGACGTTTTGCAAAATCTCTCCTACTCGATTGATGGGGGAGCTGACCAGGCTTTTGGCGAAGAGGATCGTGTTGTCGTATCGGAGGAGCACCTCGACATTACGCTGGATACTGTGCCGAAAGGATCGAACATTCGAATCAAACTCACAGCAGGCATTTTCGCCGATGAAGCCGGAAACGAAAACGAAGAAGCGATTACGGGAAGTCTCGTGTACAACTAAAATCACCAGCTCGCCAATCGTTGAAAAGGCGATCGCCACCAAACAGGCCCAATCCGCTATGGGCCTGTTTGGCTTACGTACATTCATTCTTTGTAAAAAAATTCACAAGCTCGCAACGGACGAAGGAAAACATGATATGATAAGAAAAGAGAGGGAGTTTGGCTCAGATTCTATTTGACCGCCAAATTAATCCTGCTTACAATAAAAGAGTTTCCGTCCTGAAGAGGCGTAGACGTACGGAAAGGAAACAGATACGTGATTGTGACGACGGGACTTGAGCCTGCCGAGGAAACCTTGCGACACGCTGTACATTTGGCTGAGACATTCGGCGTACAGACAGTCAGACGAGGCGACCTTTCTCTCAGTCAGCTGCGAAAACGGCATGGCGACGACGAGGTACTGGTTGTTTCAGCGCAAGGAGCGCGCCTGGAGGTACCGGGGAAAAAGCCTTTCGTTTTTCACCCGAACACTTCCGCTTTTCGTATAAAGCGGCTGTTGCGCGGCGATACTGATACTATGCTTGTTGCTTGCCAAATTCAGCCAGGTGATGAAGTGTTGGATGCTACGCTTGGATTGGGTGCTGACGCGATTGTGTTTTCCCATGCGACAGGAGCTAACGGGAAAGTAGTCGGTATCGAATCGGAACGGGTGCTGGCCATCATGGTCGAAGACGGGCTCAAGCACTGGACATCTGACTCGGAACAGCTGGAGACAGCCATGCGTCGCATTGAAGTGCGGTGCGGGAACCATTTGGAAGTCATGCAGGGATTGCCAAGCCGCTCTTTCGATGTCGTTTATTTCGATCCGATGTTTGAAATGACGGTGGAAAGCTCGGCAGGCATCGCTGGGGTACGGGAGTTTGCCAACCCGCAGCCATTGACAGAAGAAGCGATTGCAGAAGCACTTCGCGTAGCAAGAAGACGCGTGGTGATGAAGGAAGGGAAAACAGGCAAAATCCACGAGCGCTTTGGTTTCACGCCATTTCGCTCTCGCGGCCAGCAGGTCGTGTACAGTTACAAAGAGACAGGTGGAGGGGAGTGACTTTGCAAGAGAGAGAAAAGCTAGTCGTCATTGTTGGACCGACAGCCGTCGGCAAGACCCAACTCAGTCTGGAATTGGCCCAGCAGTTCAACGGCGAGATTATTTCCGGGGATTCCATGCAAGTGTATCGCGGCATGGACATCGGGACGGCGAAGGCGGAGCCAGCCGAATTGGCACTGGTGCCGCATCATCTCATCGATATCAAAAATCCGGACGAAGAATATTCTGTCGCGATGTTTCAGGAAAGCGCTACCCAACTGATCAGCTCGATCAATGGGCGAGGCGGCCTTCCGTTTATCGTAGGCGGTACGGGTCTCTACATAGAATCGGTTACCCATCGTTTTCAATTTTCACAAGCCACGCAAGATCCAGAGCTGCGGGAAAGGTTGCAGCGTTTGGCGGATACAGAAGGCGTGGATGCGCTGCACGCGAGATTGGCCGACGTCGATCCTGTAACGGCTGAGCGTTTGCATCCGAACGATGTAAAGCGGGTGATTCGCGCTTTGGAGATTTATGAGAGTACGGGCTACAAAATGTCCGACTTTCAGCTTCGAGCACAGCACTCCCCATACGAACTGGTGATGATCGGACTCACGATGGATCGCGCCATTTTGTATGAGCGGATCAATCGTCGCGTCGAGCTGATGATCGAAGCGGGGCTGATCGAGGAAGTGCGCGGACTTCTGGACAAAGGCTACGACGCCTCGCTGGTGTCGATGCAAGGCTTGGGCTACAAAGAATTGATTCCTTATCTGTACGGTGAAATTACGTTGGAAAAGGCGATCAATGACATCAAGCAGCGGACGCGCCATTTTGCCAAACGACAGCTGTCGTGGTTCCGCCGTATGCCGGAAATCCAGTGGTTTGACATGACCGATCCGGCTTGTCAAGCGAACTCAGTGGAAACTATCAAGCAGATATTGGCAGGAAAGTTTCAACAATTGCCGAATATATAACATACAAGTCCTTTTAGGGGGTAGTGTACATGAAACAGACGATCAACATTCAAGATACGTTCTTGAATCATTTGCGGAAAGAAAACATCGCGGTTACCATTTACCTTGTGAACGGATTTCAATTGCGCGGGTATATTAAAGCGTTCGATAATTTCACGATTGTGATTGATAGCGAAGGCAAGCAACAATTAGTATACAAGCATGCGATCTCCACTTTCACTCCGCAACGCCCAGTTTCACTGATGTCTCAAGACAACAACCAGCAATAAGTCGTGAAATGCTCTGCCCACCAGCCAGGACCCTAGAGGTTCTGGTTTTTTCTTTTTGCCAAGCTTTTCTTTGCAAAAGCGCAACACAAACAAAGGCTCCCCGCTTATACCCGGAAAGCCTTTGTCAGCTGAGTTTTCAGGCAAGTTACAAATACCGGGCAATCATTCGAACCAGCTTTGCAGGAAACTCGTGTAAATTTGTCATATCCAAAAAGCGTTCCTTTCCGTAAATTTCACTAATGACCTCCTTGTCTTGGCCGATCGCCGCTGCAAGGAAGGCGACTCCTTTTCGTTCGTACTCCTGGATCGTTTGCTGCATATCGGCAACCGCATGACTTCCGGTATAGTCGTCCAGCGCTTTCGGTTGTCCGTCGCTGATGCTGATCAACAATTTGGTCTGTTGCGGGCAGACGACTAGCCGTTCCGCCATAATGCGCAGTGCCATTCCGTCGCGATTATTGCTTCTGGCTTGAATCCGCATCAGCCGGAAGCGGTCAGTGGCGTCCGTTTTGTCCAGGTCGACATAGGCGAAGACGGACATTTGCTCCAAGCGGGACACATCCGCCGTATCCCCGTAGATCAACACAGGAATGTGGCAAAGCTGACAAAATTCATAGACGGCGATGACCGCCCGTTTGGCCGCCTCCAGTCTCCCGAAGGCTGACATCGACGCGGATTCGTCCACCCGCAGACCCACGACAAGCGACGGCGATTCCGTTGGCGGGCGTTTCTTGGCAAAATATTTGTAGTCTTTGTAGGCAACGCTGTCCGCTTGAAATTTGCTGCCGTAGTAACGATTCCGCGCAAAGTCGGAAGTGACCTCATGCTCCAAGTAGGGAAGTGTCTTTCTGGCAAGCTGTTGTACGATGGGCATGAGTCCTTTGCTCAGGCGGACGTACTCCTGCTGGTTTTCCTGATCGTAGTCAGGGCGGTGCACGATGAGCTTCACTTTTCGATGAATCGAATCGGAAATGACCTCTCGTGCCGCCTGATTCAGCTTTTTGCGGAAATCGCGCTCCTGTTGCTTCGCTTCCTCTGAGGCAGACTCGGGGTTTGCCTGATGATAGCGAGGGGTGCCGTCTTCCCCCGGAGTGGAGCGCTCGATTTGAGCAGGATCGTCGGAGACTTGCGAAGAGTTGTTGTCACTGTCAGCCGATTTTTTCAAGGCGATTCCTGTTTGCTCCCGTGGCTGGTCTGTGTCAAAAGCAGCGTCGTCAATCTCCCCGGATGTCTTGATTTCTATGGCATCGTCCCAGTTTCGTTTTTTTTTAGCTCACCAGAAGAGGCTGCCTCCAGACGGGCAAACAATTCATGCTGGGCAAGTGCTTCTTCCAAAAGCTGAATTTCTTCCGGATCGGTCGTGATTTTGTAGATGACCTTGTGGTAAAGCGATGCTTTTGCAGAAATGCCGTTGGCAATCGCATCTGCCCAGTAAAAGAACGAACGCATTCCCGCCACACCCTTGATCGCATTGGCTCGTGCCGTTTTGTCCAATAGCAAAATGACATTCGCTAAGAGAGACAGCATTTCTTCATCTTGGAAGCCCGTTTTGGCCTTGACGCGCCCGATCATGACCTCTTTTGTCGGCAGATCCATCTTTTCCGTATGCTGGACTCTGTCGCGCAGTGCCTCGTTTAACGGTCTTGTTCCGGCATAGCTGCGGTTTGTCGTGATCACGGCGATGAAGTCCGGGTGCCTGCGGATGATTTCCGTTGGAAGGTTGATGCTCCCATCCAGCTCCAGGGCAGAGTTTAGCGCCATTAACACCGCAGCATCGCGAATCACGTTCGGTTCCTGGATTTCCAAAAGATAGCCCTTTTGATAGGCTCTGACGATTTCAGAAGGGTAAAATCGGTATTCAATCGCTTCCCCATCGCTCTTTTCCGCGGCAAGCTTCCCTAATTGCTTCATCATTTTGGCGGCTTGCTCCCCGGAAATCCCCAATGCCTTCATCAAAATTTCCGTTCCGCTTGCCAATCCTTCGTTTTCATAGAGAGCTGTTAAGGCGGTTTGTTGCGCAGGCTGCAAATTGTTTAGGCGCTCAGAAGAAATCACCGGCAAAATAGCTCCAATAATATCTGATTTATCCATATCGGCAAAACAAGTGACTTTCGTGTACGGAAGCCCGAAATTCGCCGATAAAGCTTTTGCCAGTTGAGTCTTGCCAGAACCCGCATCGCCCTCCAGCAAAATGTTGGCGATCTTCATTTCCCCGCGATGCCAGTTGCGCCTGACTTCGTCACTAATGCGCCGCTCTTCTTCGCTGACTTGATGGGTAGGTGGCTTTTTCCACACGAGTGCTTTTTCTTCATCAGTCAACTGTCTATCAGGTGATAAATAATCGTGTCTGTTTTCTGTCATTCCATGTTCCTCCAAATTGTCGTCATGCGGCGTGCTGCTCTGCTTTGTGCCTTTTTTCAACAGCGACAAGCGGGAGCAGGCAAGTGGCATCGCCGATCATCCATGCTTCACTCGCGGCGTGTACCGCTTCTTCGAGGGAAAACGTGTCTTCGACTAGCCGGGTACGAATGTCCCGTTGACCAGCCTTCCGATGAAAACAGGGGTAACTGCGGCTAAACAAAGCTAATAGCCCATGTCTCTTAAAACTTTTGCCAATGAGCGCAGACGCTCGCCGATCAGTTCCCCGTCGTCGCTTAAAATTTGGCTGAACTGCTTGATGTCTTCATGGAGACTTTCGTTGTCTGTGCAGATTGCGACGTTCAACGCATCGCCTTGCAGGGCAATCCTGTCGATAACGGGCTTTTGCGGATCGTAAAAATGCTCATATCTGTATGCATCGTGAAAATGAGCCAACGACCGGCAAAGCAGCAGCGACAGATCAAGAACGCGATGGAGCGGGAGTTCCTCCGGTTGACTTGCCCCGTTTTCTCCCGCGCTTTTCCACACCTTGGCTGTGATAGCGGCTTTTTTATGGTCACTTTCCCGAGTCAAGCCGAGCGAGAGCGCTTGGACATCCGTGTTTCTGGCATGACGGCCGTCCACTCGATCGTAGTTTTCTGATACCACGACAGGCTTGTGTTCGGACGTAGCGGAGATTTTCATGTTCTTTTCCTCTTTCCTTTTCGAAATTACTGCAAAGTCTATCTGAGTTTTCCGCGAGAAGCAACACTTTTTTGTTAGGATTGACAAACGTTTTGTTTTTATGTTTATTATTATATAAACTTAATATTAATTTGTTTGTTTTTTATCGAGCCATCCGCGCCCCTCTTTGGAAGAGAGGGAGCTTGAGGAAAGTATACAGGCAGAAAAACGGATGGAAGACTATTACAGGCTGCAGGTCAGGTGTAGCTCGTGAAAAGTGAGGAGAAACCAAGATGAATCGCAAAGACGAACTGAAACAGACGTTTAAGGAAGCGAAGACAGAGGCGGGCGTGTATCAAATCAAAAACACCCTTAATCAAAAAGTGTGGATTTGCAGTACCCGCAATCTTAAAACGATGAACGGAAAACTGTTCACGCTCAAACTCGGCTCGCATATGAACAAGCAACTGCAAAGCGAGTGGGATGAGTACGGAGAAGAGGCGTTCGTTGCGGAAGTGTTGGAGGTTTTGAAAAAGAAGGAAGACGGATATTTTGATGAAAAGGATGAGCTGGAGAAACTGGAACAAAAATGGCTCGACAAGCTTCAGCCGTATGGAGAACGTGGCTATCATCAGGAGAAAAAGAAATAGGCGTGGGTCTAGTGGAGGGAATGCAAAGCTGTATGGATTGCAAACAAACGAGAGCGAGCCGAAACACGTTATTCTCGCGTTTCGACTCGCTCTGACGGCTGGCATGTCATGATCTACAGACAAAGAAACAGAACGGTCTTAGATGATTATTGTTCGCCTTTAGTGAAAATCTGGAAGGTGATACCGAACTTGTCGCGCACGTTGCCGTAGGCAGGGCTGAAGAATGTTTCCTGCAAAGGCAGATGTACCTGCCCGTCCTCTTGAAGCGCTGCGAAAATGCGTTCTGCCTCGGCTTTATCCTCCAGCGAAATGCAAATGGTCACTTGATCGCCTAACTGATAAGGTTGTCCAGGAAACGCGTCAGAAAACATCAATTCGCTGTCGCCAATTTGCAGTGTAGCATGACCCACAAGATTTTTGGCTTCTGGCGGGAGCGGGTACTCAGGGTTTTCCGGCATTTCGCCAAACGTCTGCTTGTAAAGCACTTGCGCACCCAACACTTTTTCGTAAAACGAGATGGCTTCGCTTGCATTTCCGTTCAGGACAAGATAAGGGATCAGACGCAAAGACATGGAGGAATCAGCTCCTTGGAATAGTGGTCTAGGCATGGCTGACGACAGGAGAGCAGACAGGTATTCTGGCTTCCAATGTCATCCATAAGCAAATGATACCACAAAAGAACATACGTTCGCAATAGTGTCAAAAAAAAAACGAGGCCGCATACGCGAATCCTCGTTTTGTTGCGTCTACGCCGCATCTGAAAAGTTACGCGGCTTTTCGACGAATCATGAACAGATAGCAGACAATCGAGCCGATGGTGGCAAGCGCCATGACAATGCCCATCGGCACAGCAGTGCCTTCCCCTCCGATTCCGACCAGCGGAGCGACAATACCGCCGCTGATGAAGGAGAGCAGACCTTGCAAGGCAGACGCACTGCCTGCTGCTTTGCTCTGATTTTGCATGGCGAGCGAGAAGCCTGTCGCCCCGACGATACCGACGCTGGAAACGACGAAGAACAAAGGCACGAGCACGGCAACCAGCCCAGCGTCAAGCACGATCATGGCGAGCAGCGTGATTCCGCCAAGCCCAGCCAGCAAAATGCCAGTGACAAACAGTTTTGTCTCTTTGACTTTTCCGGCAAGTCGTCCGGTAATTTGGCTGGCGATGATAATTCCTACCCCATTCATGGCAAAAATCATGCTGAAGCCTTGCGGAGAGACACCAAAAATTTTCTGGAACACAAAGGGCGATCCGGCGATATAAGCGAACATCGCGGCCGTGACCAGACCTTGCGACAAGGCGTAGCCCATGAAAACCCGATCTTTCACCAGCCCGCCAAAAGTGGCGAGCGTATTGCCGATTCCGGCTTTGGAACGGCGATTGACAGGCAACGTCTCCGGCAATCCGAGCATGACGACGAGCAGCATGACGGCGCCGATCAGACCGAGTGCGACAAACACGCCGTGCCAGGAGGTAAACTCCAGCAGCTGACCGCCGACGATAGGCGCGGCAATCGGCGCAATCCCGTTAATCAGCATCAGCAGGGCAAAAAACTTCGTCAGCTCTGTGCCCGAATACAAATCGCGTACAGTAGCGCGAGCGATGACGATCCCGGCAGAGCCAGCAAGTCCCTGCACAAAACGGAGGAAGATGAACGTATAGATCGAAGGAGCAACCGCGCACAAAAAAGAAGACAAGGCGTATAAAATAAGTCCGATCAAAAGTGGCATTCTGCGTCCGCGTACGTCGCTGATCGGTCCCGCGAAAAGCTGACCGACAGACAGTCCAATGAGGCAGGCGGTCAAACTGAGCTGCGCCATCGACGTACTGGTGGAAAGATCGTCAGCCAGAAGCGGCAAAGCAGGCAAATACATGTCCAGCGACAAAGGGCCAAACGCTGAAAGCGAGCCTAAAATGGTGGCGATCCACAGGCGGCGCGTCTTGTTTTCGGCAAGCGCCGATGAGTCCAGTTCTTTTGCTACATGGTTCAAAGGGATGTTCCAACCTTTCTGTTGTGGAATGAAAAGCAAACGCCCCCGCTACTCTTTGGCTTCTTCAGATGGTTGGGTGTTTTCCATATAAAAGGTCATCAAGTTGCCGTGCATTCTATCCAGCATGCCTTGCAGAACGATTTTTTCTTCATCAGTAAAATCTTCAAAGCATTTTAGTTCAAGAACGCGCAGTGCTTCCTTGACAGCTTTTGTCGCCAAACGACCTTTGTCTGTGAGAAAAACCCGCGAGATTCGCTGGTCGCGTTCGTCAGCACGACGTTCGACCAGACCGCATTTTTCCATGCGATTGATCATGACGGTAAGAGTAGCCGGTTTGACCTGGATTCGTCTGGCCAGCTCTTTCTGAATCAAGCCGTCTGTGTGGGCAAGACGCATGAGGAGGATGGGCTGTCCCGGATAGACGTCATAGTTTTGAATCAAGTATTCAACGTTCTTCTTGTGAAGCTTCATCACATGGCCCATTGCATGCGTCAAAGCAGTAGAATAATCAAATTCCACCAGAGTACCCCCGTTTGTTAGCTGGCTAACAGAATGTAAATGTAAATGATTCTCAATCCACTGTCAATACTGATCTATTATACAAAAACAAAGCGCGCTCGTCATGAGGTTGACCAAGAATGTTGCAAACAAAAGGAAGGAGAGGAGCAGCAAGCTGTAGAATGTAAGTTATTTGGAAATGAAAGGACAGGGTGAGCAAAGATGATTGTGAACGAACAAATAAAAGCGGCAGAAGTCAGCCTCACTGGAGTGGACGGAGAAGACCTCGGGATTGTCGCTACCAAAGTCGCGTTGCAAATGGCAAAAGAGCAAGGCGTCGACCTGGTGTGCCTCTCGCTGGCGACAAGTCCGCCTCCGTGCCAACTCGTAAACCGCACGAATCATAAAGAACAGCTCAATCGCGAAAAGGCCAAGCAGCGCAAGGCAGAAAAAGGCATGAAAGTAAAAGAGCTGCGCCTGAGCGCTTTTATCGAAGATCACGATTACGAGACGAAAAAGCGACAAGCCGAAAAAATATTGGCGGCAGGCGACGCCGTGCAATTGACCGTGCGCCTGGAGAAAAAAGAGAGCCAGGAAGCGAAAAAGCTCGTCGAGGGGCTGGTCAAAGAGCTGGCGCATTGCGGAAAACAAGATAAAGGGATTCAAGTGAGCGGCAAACAAGTTGTTGCCGTCCTGCTCCCCAAATAAACAAAGCGAGTGATTTCATGCCATTTACTTTTTCGCATCCGGCGATTGTGCTGCCGCTAAAAAAGTTTGCCTGGGTATCGTTCCCGGCGCTTGTGCTTGGCAGCATGGCTCCGGACTTTGAGTATTTTTTGCGGTTGGCGCCTTACAGCGTCTACAGCCATACGACACTCGGACTGTTTACCTTTGACTTGCCGCTCGTCATGCTGCTTTATTTGCTGTATCGGTTTGTCGTGGAGAAAGGCTTGCTGGCGGTTGTGCCCCTGTGGATAGCAAAGGGTTTGGCTGGCGACAAGGGCTGGGACCAGGCGAATCGCGGGCGAGGGCGAAGCTTCTTTTTATCGTTTGTGATTTTCGCTTATTCCGCTTTGCTGGGAAGCTTCAGTCACGTCCTCTGGGATTCTTTTACCCATGACCGGGGAAGCATGGTGGAACGATTTGCCTTGCTACAACAACGCATTTCGCTTGCTGCTTGGGAGGTTCCCGTCTACAAGCTGCTCCAGCACGGAAGCACGCTGTTGGGCGGACTGGCCATTGTGTACGTCATCTGGCGTTGCGGGCGTGAGCGGAGGGAGAGAAGTATCCAAGTCGAGCAGGCGGCAGCGCATGTGAAAGGGCTGTTTTGGATCGGCGTAGCGGCCGTGGGCATGGCCGTAGCTTGTTGGGATGCGCTTTTTGTCAAAGGCGTTTCGCCCGTCCTGCATCCGCTGCAGCATGTCGTTCCGTTCATCTCGGGGGCGTTGCTCGGGGTGTGCCTTTTCGCTCCAGTGGTGAGTAGGTTCGGCTTGAAAAATAAAGCTTAGAAAAGAATGCTGGCAACGAAAAAATCCCTCCTTCTTGAGAGGGATTTCATTGTATGGATGGGGAGACGCGGCAGCCCTATATGGTGAAATCCTCGGATTTTAGCGTCAGTAAATCTTCTTTCGTTGGCTCATACACCTTCAACAAGCGCACAGCTTGCACCCGGATTGCTTTTTCGATGTTATTTCGAACAAACCGCGCATTGCTGAAGTTCTCGACGAAAGGATCGTTAAGAGCTGCCGTTACTCGCCGTCTCAATTTCTCACTGGCGTCCTTGCTCAGTTCGTATTCCTTGTTCTTTGACATTAGATGAGCAATTTCCATTAATTCATCTGCATCGTAGTCAGTAAACTTGATATGAACCGGAAAGCGGGAGGGCATTCCTGGATTGAGTTCAAGAAAGGAGTCCATCTCCTCGTTGTACCCGGCGATGATACAAACAAACTCATTGCCGTAATCTTCAAGTGATTTCGTCAGGCAGTCGATGGCTTCTTTTCCAAAATCTTTTTCGCCGCCGCGCGCCAACGAATAAGCTTCATCGATGAACAAGATGCCGCCAAGCGCTTTTTTGACCAAATCTCTTGTTTTTTGGGCCGTATGCCCGATAAATTCCCCCACAAGATCTGCGCGCTCGACCTCAATCAAGTGGCCTTTTGACAATACCCCCATTTCTTTAAAGATTTTGCCGAACAGTCGGGCGATCGTTGTTTTTCCTGTGCCAGGATTTCCTTTGAACACCATGTGGAATACTTGCTTTTCGATTTTCAGTCCATGCTTTTCCCGTTCTTTATTCATTTTGATGAGCGCATAAATTTCGTAAATCGTCTTTTTGGCTTCATGCAAGCCAATCAGGTTTTCCAACTCATCAAAGACAGAAGCCAAATTGGCACTTGCTGAAGCACGAACAATTTCAGCCAAAGTATTCGGTTGTTTAATACGCAACGGTCGGTTGAAAACGACCTGAATACGATTGGAACTGCTGGACGATTCATGTACATCTGCTGCTGAACTCGCTCCTGCTTGCTTCACCCGTGTCACCTGCCTTGACCATCATACAAAAAGTATACTCAGGGAGCCGATAAAAGCTGCCTATTTTTCAAAAATGAAGGTGTTGATTTACATATTATGGAATTTTCGAAGGGTGTCACTGAGATGCTGTTCAAAGTGGTTTGCTTTTTCCGATGAAAAATGTAGAGAGTATTATGCAAATTTACCTTGTATTGTAAAATATTCAAATCGAGGAGCTGATCGTTTGTGAGCGAGTTTACATCCGGCTTTTTAATGGAGCGCATCCATATGGGGAAAGTTGCAAAATACGCGCAAAGCAGATCTGTTATGAAGGAACTGAATCATAAATGGATCGTTTATTTGACAGAGGGTGATAACGACGCTGGAATAATGGACATGTCTCATGAATATCCAGTCATGTATTTTGACCATGAGGAAGATCATGGTTGGGGTTATCGCATATACGATCATGGAAAAATCATTGCCAGCCTGCGAATAAACTACGAATTAGAGGAAGGATTGCTTTGGGAAATGGCTCAGGAGAGATACCCTGAGGGAGATCTGATTGAGATTGTATACAATCAGGCAGGCGACGAACTGAGAGAGGAAATAAAAAACAATTTCGATGAGCTGATCTTGCAATCATTTGCCGAAGCCAATATCGGCAGCTTCGCCGTTTTTGGTTTTACACATGAACAACTAGAGACACTAAACGCTACTTTGACGCCTTCAGAAGTACGTTCTGGCAGCAATATATTTCAGATTGTAAATACCTTTAAAAGCGTCTTGCAATTAGAAGAGATGAGCTGGATCAACTATGATCATGTTGTCGAGGATGCTAATTACGATCTCATGTTTGACTGACTCTCGCCACCCTACTTGGATACAATGGCTTGAATATAAAGGGGAAGCCTCAAGTGGTAATTGAAAATTTGCTAATGGAAACAAGGCGGTCCATACCACACATCACACCCGTAACGAAATGGGCAAAATGTGGTATGATAAGAGAAGAAAGGGCGTGAATCGGTGAACGATCTGATCAAAACGAAAGAAACGGCGATCTTGGTCGGTTGCTTTTTGGATAACCGCGATGCAGAGCGAACACGTCTCTCCATGGAAGAATTGCATGAGTTGGCTGCCACTGCTGGCGTTGAGGTGCTCGATGTCGTGACGCAGAACCGGGATCGAATCGACTCGGCCTGGTATCTCGGGACGGGCAAAATTGATGAAATTGCCGATAAGGCCCATGAGCTGGACATTGATGTGGTCATTTTCAACGACGAGCTGTCGCCGAGTCAGACGCGCAATCTCGACAGGATATTCGATTGCAAGGTCATCGACCGGACGCAGCTCATTCTGGATATATTTGCTGGACGGGCGCAGTCCCGCGAAGGGAAAATTCAAGTCGAGCTTGCCCAGTACAATTATTTGCTGCCACGTCTCGCAGGGCAAGGGAAGCAGCTTTCCCGGCTTGGCGGGGGAATCGGTACGCGCGGTCCCGGTGAAACCAAGCTGGAAAGCGACCGACGCCATATCCGCAAACGGATCAGCGAGCTGAAACAGCAGTTGGAAGACACCGTCCGCACGAGACAGCTGCATCGGGAGCGCCGCAAGAAAAACAAAGTGTTCCAGATTGCGCTGGTCGGGTATACAAACGCGGGAAAATCGACCATTCTCAATCAATTGACGCAAGCCAATACGCTGCAAGAAGATAAGCTGTTTGCCACTTTGGACCCGACGACAAGACAGCTGGAGTTGCCAAGCGGCCTGGAAGTGCTCCTGACAGATACCGTTGGATTCATTCAGGACTTGCCGACGAGCTTGGTCGCTGCGTTCCGCTCTACGTTGGAAGGGGTAAAGGAAGCAGATTTGATTTTGCATGTGGTCGATAGCCACCATCCTGATTTTCGGGTGCACATGGAGGTTGTCGATAAAATTTTGCGCGAGTTGAAAGCGGAAGAAATTCCGCAACTCGTCGTATTCAACAAAGCGGACCTTTTGACAGAACGGTCTTACTTGCCGCATGCGGAGGATTCAATCCTCATTTCGGCCATGCGCAAGGAGGATCAGCAAAAGCTGCTGGCGAGACTGGAAGCTTTTGCGCTCGCTTCCTTCCATGAACTGAAGCTGCGGGTTCCGGTGGAGCGCGGAGATATTTTGTCCCTTTTGCATCGTGAAGGGGTTGAAATGGAACAGCAATTTAATGAAGAAGAGGAGTCATACCTGGTCACTGTACGCGTGAACCGGGACCATCCGATCTATGGGCGGATTGCTCCTTTTCTCCTGGATAAACCAGAGACTGTTGAAGAGAGTTGGTAAGATCACCTATGTTTCAATATTTTTCTCACGGGGAAAAGCTTCGTCCTCTCGTCCTGGAGGTAGAAGCGATGATCTCCGAAAGACATCGTCAAATTTCCGCGCTGGTGGACACCAATCAATTGAAGGTGCTGCGCTCTTTTCAAAAGCATGAGGTAAACGAATTTCACTTTTCGCCATCGACCGGATACGGATACGACGACTCTGGCCGGGCTACGCTGGAATCGATCTACGCAGACGTTTTTGGCGGAGAGGCGGCGCTGGTTAGACCGCACATCATTTCCGGAACACATGCGATTGCCATTTCGCTGTTTGGGATTTTGCGTCCTGGCGACGATTTGCTCTACATCACGGGCAAGCCGTATGACACGTTGGAAGAGGTCGTAGGTGTGCGCGGCGAAGGCCAAGGTTCGCTGAAAGAATACGGGATCGGGTACAGCTATGTGCCTTTGACACCGGAGGGCGAAATCGATTTTGTCGCGGTGGCGCAGGCGATTACGCCCAAGACAAAAGTGATTGGCATTCAGCGCTCGCGCGGTTATGCGGATCGTCCGTCCTTTACGATCGCCAAAATCCGCGAGATGATCCGCATGGTCAAGGAAATTAATCCGGCGCTGATCGTGTTCGTGGACAACTGCTACGGTGAATTTACGGAAGAGCTGGAGCCGCTGCATGTCGGCGCAGACATTATGGCTGGTTCGCTCATCAAAAACCCGGGCGGCGGTCTGGTCAAGACTGGCGGATACATCGTCGGGCGGGAAGACCTTGTGCGTCTCGCTTCGTTCCGGATGGCAGCACCAGGGATTGGCGCAGAGGGCGGGGCGTCGCTGTACTCGCTGTTGGAAATGTTTCAAGGCTTTTTCCTGGCGCCGCACGTCGTGGGAGAAGCGCTGAAAGGCGCGGTGTTCTCCTCCGCCCTGCTGGAACGACTCGGCTTTCAGACCAATCCGCTCTGGCATGAACCGCGCACGGACCTCATTCAGTCTGTCGCTTTTGGCAGTGCGGAACGGCTGATTACTTTTTGCCAAGGGATTCAAAAAGCAGCTCCCGTCGATTCGCACGTCACGCCGTACCCGAGCGAAATGCCAGGGTATGCAGACCCGGTTATCATGGCGGCGGGAACGTTCATTCAAGGAGCGAGCATCGAGTTTTCCGCAGACGGTCCGATTCGCCCGCCATACTTGGGCTTTGTGCAAGGCGGTTTGACGTACTCGCATGTCAAAGTAGGAATTTTGACGGCGTTAAACGGCATGCTGGACAAAGGATTGCTCGAATTGCCTGAGGCGTAAACGGTTTTTACAAAAGGAAAGACGGCATTCTCTCGGATGGGAGAAGCCGTCTTTTTGCTATTCGACTGTGCGCGGACGGTACTGCGAGAAACAACCATTGAGGCAGGCATGTCGTGAGATCAATACGGGGATAACGTGGATTTTTTCAAAAGAGGTCACTTTCTTGCGTAATATTTTCTAACATCCGTTGACAGTGTTTGTGCTTTTGCATAAAATAAAGCATAAGGAAAACGATAGAGGAGGGACAAGTCATGAGTGATGACCTTCGCCGGAATATGGCCCTCTTTCCAATTGGGATCGTCATGAAGCTGACTGATCTCACTGCGAGACAGATACGCTACTATGAGCAAAATGACCTGATTCAACCGGCTCGCACGGAAGGAAAGCAGCGGCTTTTCTCCTTCAATGATGTAGACCGACTGTTGGAGATCAAGGAACTGATTGAAAAAGGACTCAACATTGCAGGGATCAAGCAAGTGTTGAAATTGCAAGAGCCTGTCATGGAACCGACGGAAATTTCTACAACGTCCGAAGTGAAGCGCAAGGACATGTCTGACAAGGAACTGCATCAGCTGCTAAGGCAACAAATCATGTATCGCAATGCAGCCCGCCCAGGCGAGGACGCATTGATTCGTGGAGAGCTTTCCCGCTTCTTCCACTGATATAAAGTTGTGAGAGAGACAGGAGGAGAGAAATGTGAGCAAGTACACAAGAGAAGACATTATGCGATTGGCCCAAGAAGAGGACGTGAGATACATCCGTCTGCAGTTTACCGACCTGCTGGGGATTATCAAAAACGTGGAGATTCCTTCTTCCCAACTGCCGAAAGCATTGGACAACAAAATGATGTTTGACGGTTCTTCTATCGAAGGTTTTGTTCGTATTGAGGAATCGGATATGTACCTGGTACCGGATTTGGATACTTGGGTTGTATTCCCGTGGGGTAACGAGCATGGGAAAGTTGCACGTCTGATCTGTGACATCTATATGCCAGATGGCTCTCCATTCGAGGGTGACCCTCGCTACATTTTGAAACGCGCGCTGAAAGAAGCAGAAGAAATGGGCTTCTCCGCGTTTAACGTGGGACCAGAACCTGAGTTCTTCCTGTTCAAGCTCAACGACAAAGGCGAACCTACGCTTGACCTGAACGATCAGGGTGGCTATTTTGACTTTGCTCCACTCGACCTCGGCGAAAACTGCCGTCGCGATATCGTTTTGACGCTGGAAAAAATGGGCTTTGAAATCGAAGCTTCTCACCACGAAGTGGCTCCAGGCCAACACGAGATCGACTTCAAATACGCAAATGCTTTGCAAGCAGCTGACCAAATCTTGACGTTCAAGCTGGTTGTCAAAACGATTGCACAAAAACACGGCTTGCATGCGACATTCATGCCAAAACCGCTGTACGGCGTAGCCGGTTCCGGTATGCACGCGAACCAATCCTTGTTCCGTGGCAATGAAAATGCTTTTTATGACGAGACAGACGAAATGGGCTTGAGCCAAACAGCGAAGCATTACCTCGCAGGTATTTTGCAGCATGCTCGCGGTTTCACAGCGATCACCAACCCGTTGGTGAACTCCTACAAACGTCTGGTGCCTGGCTATGAAGCGCCTTGCTACGTGGCATGGTCCGCGAAGAACCGCTCTCCTTTGATCCGTATCCCTGCCTCCCGCGGCATGGGAACTCGTATCGAAGTGCGCAGCCCAGACCCGGCAACAAACCCATACCTCGCTTTGGCTGTCATGCTGAAAGCAGGCTTGGATGGTATCAAAAACAAAGTGACTGTGCCGCCAGCCATCGATCGCAACATCTACGTGATGACTGAGCAAGATCGCGAAGCAAACGGCATCGAAAACTTGCCAGCAACACTGAAAGAAGCAATCGAGTGCCTGAAAGCCGATCCAGTGATCTGCGAAGCGCTGGGCGAGCATGCACTGATGCACTTCATCGAAGCAAAAGAAATCGAGTGGGACATGTTCCGCACACGCGTTCACGACTGGGAGCGCGAGCAGTACATGGCTGCTTACTAAGAACCGAAACCCCTTGTGCCGTATGGTGCGAGGGGTTTTTTTGTTTTGGTGGGTGCGGGTGTAAAAATCGCCTCACCCACAAGCGTACCCACAAATCACTCATAAATCTTCTGCATATGGTCTTCAAATTTTCTCGTGAAGGGCCGAACCGGGAGTGCTTCAAGGCGATTTACACAGGCTTTACCTCTGCGTCGACCGGACGCCAGTTCCGTTTCAACGAGGAAGACTAGGCAAACTTCAACCAGCAGAGCACGCTATTTCTGTTGAAACCTGATCTTGCCGAGACGCAATGGAAAACGGAAGACGCGGGCATCGTCAGCCTGACGCGGGAACAGTTCATTGAGGTGGTGCTGGAGGCAGGGCAGCATAAGCAGGAGCAAATCGCTAGGTACTGGACCTGAAAGCTCAGGTCGAAGCTGCTGAAACAAAAAAACAAGTGAAATCTGTCAACTGGTAGGAGGTCGAGCGCATGGACTTGAAGCGCTTGGACCTTCTTTTTGTATCTGGTCGCTCGCCTTTGGCGGGGGCTATACAGTGGTTTACTGACTCACCATACAGTCACCTTGCTATCGTGCTGGATGACATGCACATTGCGGAGATGGATTGGCGGTTTCCATTGTAGCGGCACCACAATAATTATCCACCGTGGCAATGTGACGTGTACCGATATCGCGGCGAGCTGACAGCGGCGCAGGTTGCCACAATGACCGAATTTATCCAGGCGCACATCGGGACGGTGGACAAGATGTTTGAGGCAGCGGGCATCAGGCTGAGGAGCGGCGATATCGGCAAGGTTTCGCCTGCTGATTTGGCACGGTCAAGCCTGCTGCAAAGAGTCGCGTAGCTTTACATGACAACAAGACCGAGAGCCAGTCCCGAACAGATCGGGGAAATTTTTGTTCCCGGATGAGGAAGGGGATAGGAACATGAATTTTGACGGCATGATCACAGTTATTACAGTTGTGTCTGGACTTACAGGCATTGCGTTGGGGTGGATTGGCCGGGTCAGGACGGGATCAGTCAGGATGGACTGATGCCATGCAACGCGTCCACGTCTATGGATACGGAGGTGCTTTTGACTGATGAAGTTCAGCAATCAAGAGTCCATCACGGAAATTCGCAAAAAGCAGCAGGAAACGCCGGAACAAAAGATTGTCAGGCTGGAGGCGGAGCTGGTCGCCGAAAAAAATGGCAAGTTCACAATCATGGAGGCAACTGCTCAACTGTATGAAGAGTTGCTGATGTTGAAAGAGCAGATGCCAGGAGGGACGGCAGAGTGGCAGCAATTTACTACAGTTTGATCAAGGCAGGCAGGCGGGAGATGGAACAAGTTCCCGCGCATCTTCGAGAGGAAGTGCAGGCGATGCTTGATGCTGAAATCAGCGCTAATTAATCTTGGCATCTGGTTCGTATCTTTGGGGGGGAGGTGAGGACATTTTGGTAGCGATCTACGTTGCTCTGATCGTCGCTGGCCGCCGCATATACAACAGTGTGTCGGTTGGCTTGAAACCAGCCGTAAAAGAAGACCCGGAAGCATTGGGGCTAGGCACTGAAGGTAAGCCTTTGGTGTAATGCTCCATTCGTTGAAAGGGGTGTTTTTTATGGGGGCGGCTAATGTGGCTCCCTATATATTTGTCGAAAACAATTTGTGTCAATGCAGACATAATTGGTGTACGATAAAAACGCCCATTGTGAATTTTCTTTCTTATCCGTTGATGGAACGCCGTGTGCGATGAAAGTCGCCTGCACGGTGTAGGCTCGAACGAAAACCCTCGTAAAGAGAAGGGAATAAGTCGAGAATAGCACACCAATATTTAATCTTGGAACAATGTTTGAAGATGGAGCAGCATTTGGTCCACAGGAATTACCATACAATCACAATCTCAGTGCAATCTTCCTGGATCAAGCGAATGGCCCTGGTACGGTTACATTTTCGAACGCGAGAAGCAGTGATCCTGCTGTAGGAAACCCTAGAATCCAGCATGGTGCGATGAATGTATCGTTGATCGTAGATAAGGTTGGAGTAGGGGAAACAACGGTATCATTTGATTACACTGACATCACTGGCGTCACCCGCACACACTCTTGGGTTTTTAAGTTTAATTAATATCTTTGCTTCCATCAATGGCCCTCGGGAAATCCCGGGGGTATTTTTTATCAACTAGACCATGAGCCAGCCCCGAGCCGACCGGGGCAATTTTTACTGCACCGAGGGGAGAGAGGAAGAAGAGCGAATGGACAACTTTATCAAAACAGGAATTGCTATCGGAGGCGCAGCAGCCTCTTTTCTTTTTGGCGGCTGGTCAGCATTGCTCAGTGTGCTACTCGCATTCGTCATTTTTGATTTTGTCACTGGCCTGATTGCAGCCGGAATGGAAGGAAAGTTAAAAAGCAAGGTCGGTATGATCGGCATTGCGCGGAAGTTGTTCATCTTTTGCATGGTTGCGATGGTGCATCTGATCGACATGTCGCTTGGTGACCAAAATTTCATCCGCGACGATCTTTTTTTACCTGGCAAATGAGCTGCTAAGCATTATCGAGAACGCGGGACGCATTGGCCTGCCCGTTCCCGAATTGATTAAGCGAGCAGTAGAGGTACTAAAAGGGAGAGGGGAAGGGAAATAACATGCAAATCACAGAAATGCTACTCACGAACCCAACGGCCAGACCAGGTACAAAGATGGTCCCGAAAGGACTGGTCATCCACTGGACAGCCAACGAGAAAAAAGGCGCCGATGCGGTAGCAAACCGGAACTACTTCAACAAGCCGACGACAGAAGCCAGCGCTCACTACATCGTGGATGACTGGCAGATCGTCCGGTGCTTGCCGGAAATTGAAATGGGCTACCATGTCGGGGGGAAATCGTACAAGTCAGGCTATCGCCACTCGGGAAACCGGGCGTTTTTTATTTGCAAGTTTCCCGGTTGTTCGAATGAGAACAAACGTTCTTTTTGGGGGCGAACTTGTCGGCAGGAGAAGGCTTTGGCCGACAGATGAAGCTGGCGGAAACGACGAATGATGCCATGGAGCTGTATGAGGCAGCCTGCCGGTTGTTTGCAGTATCGGGATCAATCTGGAACAACTCGTTTCCGATCATGCCGTGCAGCTGAATTTGTTCACAGACAACCACAAACGCCGTTCGCTCGCCCGGACGATCGATGAGATTCGTACGCGGTTTGGTACGGACGCGATTTTGCGGGCAGCCTCTGTCACGGAGGCTGGTCAGGCGAAAGAACGCGCGAGCAAGATCGGGGGGCACTATGAGTGAAAGAGACGCGTGTCTCTAGAAAAGATAACGTGTTTGCAGCCAGTCGATTTGTACTGGCCGGATCAAGCTGGTAAACGATGAGGACTGGCAGTGGATATCGATAGATGCTACCATGTCTGTCCGTTCATAGCCTTACCCTGCCGGACATAGTAAACTAGAGTAAAGTGAACAAGGCGGGGCTATTTAATGAAAAAAGCGCTGGTTTATATTATGGGTGTTAACGAGGCATCCGAAGCCTGGGAGCTTAGCAATGACACGATCAGAGAACTATGCAAGAGCGGTAAAATCGTCGCTGCACCAATTGACGACACATGGGCTATACTTCGTGAGCAATCAGAAGCAACCTTGCAACTGATCGAGGACATTCGGAAGAAAGAGAGTCTGTATCATGTTGCTGCAGATTCACCTGATGAGCCAATCATCAATTTATTAAAGGATATCGTACTACCTTTAGATCAGCCTATCGAAACGATCTTTGAGTATGACACTGGTCGCCTTTCTACACGAGCTATAAATGCACTGAGAAGAGTTGGCATCAGAACAGTACGCCATTTGGTTGAATCTACCTTTAATCGACTTTGGCCTATTCGAAATTTGGGCAATCGTGCTCTGATGCATACTTTTCACGCATTGAAGCAAGCAGCTACAATCCCGTCACCTTGACTTGGTGACGGGGAAACCCCTTGTGCCTCATGGTGCGAGGGGTTTTTTGTGCTCCATTCTTTGCTCATTTTGTCTACATCCTTTGCCTTAACGAGATATAATGGAATCATAAAACGTAAAGTTCACTTTAAGTCAAGGATGGCCGTTATGTCAGGTCTTAGCATCGGTCAATTGGCTGCAAAAGCAGAATTGAGCGCATCGACACTTCGTTATTATGAATCTGTTGGATTGCTGCCAGCGCCTGAGCGAAAAAACGGTCAGCGCCGCTATGATGAATGTTTGCAGAAGATAAACAATACGGGGGCGTGTTAGAAAGGGGCAGTGCGAGAAGTGATTGCAAGAGAGCAATTAGAAAAGCATCAAATATGGCTATATGCTGCTGTATTAATGATTGCTGTCGGATTTGGCTTGTTGTGGCCGGAATCCAGCAAAAGTTTCGATCAGATGATTTCGATTGTACTCGCCATTTTAATGTATGGCATGTTTGCGCAAATTCCTTTTTTTCGTTTAAAAGCGGCGTTAACAAATCGAAAGTTCATCTATGCACTACTTATTACGAATTACATAGCCGTACCTGTTCTGGTGTGGGGGTTAACCCGGTTTCTTTCAGCCGATCCAGCGATCCTGTTAGGTGTGCTTCTTGTTTTGCTCACGCCCTGCATTGACTACGTGATCGTTTTTACACATCTTGGGCGCGGGAACGAAAAGCTTGTTCTGGTTTCAACTCCGATCCTTTTTGTCACCCAAATGCTCTTATTGCCTGTTTACTTATGGCTGTTTATGGGCAAGACAGCGGCTGAAATCGTGAGTGTCGGGCCTTTTTTCGAAGCATTTTTAGGACTTATCGTTGCCCCGCTGTTGCTTGCTCTGCTTACACAATGGTGGGCACGGCGGCAGTCAAAGGGAGAACATCTCCTTGATGCGACTGCATGGCTTCCAGTACCTTTTATGGCCCTGACTCTTTTTGTTGTCGTTGCATCACAAATCGCTAAACTATATACCTCTTTTGAGTCTATTGTCCAAGTGGTTCCCGTCTATGCAGCATATATGGTCATTACGCCGATTGTTGCTCGTATCGTTTCTCGTCTGTTCCGTCTAGATATCGGAGCGGGGCGAGCTCTTATTTTTAGCGCAGCAACTCGTAACTCGCTTGTCGTTCTTCCCTTTGCACTGGCGCTACCAGAACCACTAAACGGGGTGGTGTCTGCTGTCATCGTAACGCAAACGGTTGTAGAACTTATCGGGGAGCTAGTATACATTCGGCTTGTTCCAAAGGTACTTTTGCGAGGGACGGATTGAAAACCGAAAGCATGTTCCGCACACGCATCCGCGACTGGAAGCACGGGTGAGGTAACAGGTTGGCACCTCAAAAAAGCTTTATTGCGAAATTCGTTTCCCAAATGCTAAAAATATCCTAAAATATTGATAATTGATCAAGAACCCTTTTACACAACTAAATCAGACCATGCAGAAACTCACAAGCGAACAAGCGAAAAGAGGGAAACAAATGACAACAACCATGGATTCAAAAGAGTTCGTCAATCGCCGTCAAAAACTCGCGGAAAAAATGCCTGAGCATAGCGTACTGGTCCTATTCTCTGGGGTTGCCAAGACGCGCAGCCAAGACGATAAATATCCGTTTTCACCGAACCGCAACTTCTACTATCTCACCGGCATCGGGCGCAGCAACCTCATTCTCATGATCACGAAACGCGCGGGCAGCGTGAGCGAAACGTTATTTCTCCAGCGCCCAAATGAACTGGAAGCGAAATGGACAGGCGCCGTCTTGGCGGATCAAGAGGCAAAAGAGTTGTCTGGTATCGAACACTTCGACTATCTCGATGAGTGGCTGGAGGCTTTTGCGACTTTTGTGCGGCGTTGCGAAGGTCAGTGCTCGCTCTATCTTGACTTGTATCGTTACCAGTGGAGCGATGAGCAGACCCTTGCAGAGGCGTTTGCTGAAGACGCGCAAAAGAAATACAAGACTTTGCAAATGCAGGATGCAGGCCCGTGGCTGAAAGAACTGCGCATGGTAAAGAGTCCGGCAGAGATCGAAGAAATCAAGCGTGCGATTGCGATCACAGATGAAGCCATCCGGCGTATGTGGGCGCATGCACGTCCTGGAATCATGGAATATGAGCTGGAGGCGCACTATGATTTTGCGTTGAAGTCGAACGGGGTGCGTGAGCTGCCGTATTTGCCGATTATTGCGAGCGGCATCAATGCTACTGTTTTGCACTATGAGGCGAATAATCAGCGAGCGGAAGATGGTGACCTGGTCCTGCTCGACCTTGGTGCGGCATCGAACTACTATGCGGCTGATATTTCGCGTACATTTCCCGTGAATGGCCGCTTTACAGAACGTCAAAAAGCGATTTATCAACTCGTGCTCGAAGCCGAAATCAAGACCATCGAAGCTGTGAAACCGGGTGTCACGCTTCAACAACTAAACGAGGTCACGAAACAAGTATTGGCGGATGGCCTGTTGCGTCTCGGTCTTATCCAAGACAGCAGCGAACTGTCCAGGTACTACTACCATGCCGTGTCGCATCACCTTGGGCTGGATACGCACGATGTTTCGGACTACAGTGCTGTCATGCAGCCTGGTATGGTGATCACGATTGAACCTGGCCTGTACATAGAGGAAGAAGCGATTGGCATTCGGATTGAAGATGATGTGCTAGTCACCGCAGATGGCTATGAGGTGCTCTCAGCGCAGATCCCGAAGGAAATCGCAGAAGTGGAATTGCTGATCGGGAAAAAGGAATAGCGAACGCTTGCCAGCCAGATCATGGCACCATGCAAGCATTCGTCTAATAGGCGAAACGGGAGGGCGTCAGATTCGCACCAGCACAAAAGGTGTGATCTGGCGCTTTTCTTTGGCAAAATGCCAAACGGACCGAACCTTTTTGGGCAAACGAGACAATATAGGGTGTAAGCTGCTTACTCAGGAGGGCCCTCTGAATGCAAAGGGAATACATGTACGAATTGCTCGCGAAAATGAAAGAAGGGAATCGACAGGCGTTTCATGCGTTTTATGACGCAACTTATCAGGATGTGTACCGGACAGTCTCCTTTCTCGTGGATCATCCGCAAGATCGGGAAGATGTCATGAACGAGATTTACATGCAAATGTGGACCTCGCTCGCGAACTACGATACGAACCGGCCTTTCCACTTTTGGCTGCATGGCTTGGTCGTCCGCCAAGTACAGCGATTTCGGGTCAAACGCTGGCGGAGATTCCGAATTTTTGAGCGCGTCCGCGTTTTCTTTCGGGACGAGAATCACTGGGACCAACCGACTGTGCTGATGGATGGAACGAATCAAATGATAGAGCAGGCCATCCAAAAGCTGACGGACAAACAGCGAACGGTGATTATCCTCCGTTTTTTTCACGACTATACGCTGGAGGAAATCGCGGTCTTGCTGCAAATTCCGCCGGGTACAGTCAAGTCCAGATACCATGCGGGTCTTGAGGCGCTGCGAAAATACGTACGGAATCTCCCCCCGGAAAGGATGGAACAGCTCAATGCTTATGGAACGCAAAATTCGTGAACATCTCGAGCAAAAAGCAGAAACGATGGAGTGCCCGCCGGCCATTTCCAGACGAATCGAACAATCCTATTCTCACTATTTGCAACAAAAAAGGAGCGGAATAACTATGAAAAAACGATTGATAAGCGGTATCGCAGCCGCAGCGATTTTGATTCCAACGGCAGCATTTGCAGCCCCAGCCTTGATTGAAATTTTGACCCGAACACCGATGACTGCCGAACAAGTCCAAGTAGATGAAGTCGGCAAGGCAACACTTGAAAAGCTGTATCGTGCTTTTCCAGAGACAAAATCGTTTGCGATTATCGACGCCAGCAACGTTCAAGGTGTCCAAACAAGCATCACTTTGCAGGACAAAAGCGGGAGCGGCAAAAAGTTTACTCTTCATACAAACAGCCGTACGGGTACGATTGAACACATCATCCAGGAAAATGACGGGGGATCTGAGGAAAAGCCGCTGATTGCTTCCACCGAGCAGGAAATCAAGGCGAAAGTAGACGATCTGCTGAATAAAATGTACGGCAGCATCAGCGAGTACGAGTTTGCTATGGAGCAAATGGAGAACGCGGAGCAAAAAACGCTTATGCTCAATTACAGCAAAAAGGGAGCGAAAACCCCGTTCTACCAAGTATTTGTTCAGGGCAATACGATCAGCGCGTCGCTAATTGGAGGGGAAACGACACCTTCCGCCGCGAAAGTAGAAGGCTTTTTCACGATGAATGGCCAGCCTGATTATACTGCCGATGCTTTTTTCAATGATGAAAAGCTGTTGTCTTTGCTAAAAATGAGCGCAGCCGACTTAAAACAGGAACTGGCAAAAGGGAAATCTGTCGTGGAGATCGCAGCCGCTAAAAATATCTCCAAGCAACAAGTAATAGATGTCATTGCAACAACGCAGGTTGAGGTGCAAATGCAAGGGGAGAACAGCGGAGCAGGCAGCCATTCCAAAGAACAGATGCTGAAAGCGATTGAGCCAAAAGTATTGCAACTGATTGAGCGCAAAAATGAAACATCGAGCAAAAAATAGCAAGCTCGGCACATAAGGTTGAGAGATATCGCGGGAGAAGCGAAATGACATTTTGCCAGAACCAGCAGCAATAACAGGATCAAAACCAGAAAAAACGCTTAACGAAGCTGCGCTACCAGACATTCGTTCACGGCATTACCAGTAGCGTACGAAAACTTGAACTCAAAAAGGTGACCCGGAAGAGGCAGCGCTTGCAAAAAGTGCTCCTCCTGCGAGAGCGTAAAAAGTTTTGTGT
>NZ_DOTK01000022.1:0-28771 GCF_003521185.1 Brevibacillus sp. | reverse complement strand
CACAAAAAAATTTACATTCCCTTGGTTATCGTGAATGTCATTTCGTTGTTCATTTAAAAAAGTTTCCTTGTACACCATATTAGAAGCGCTTGAGTTTTTGATACCTGTTTGTATATCTTTTGCTGTTATTTTTCTTTTCGTTATACGATCATACACAACTCCAAAAAGCAATATGCCTCCAAAGATGATTAACAGGAAGACCCACATTGGCATTTTAAATCCCTCCTTATTAGTCCTTATTAGTATAAGACGCATTTATCAATAAAATGTTGCTTGTATTAAATTGGGTCCCGATAATGTGTTTTATGTAAACAAGCGTCCGAAAGTCCAAATTCGGGCGTTTTTCGCCATTTTCAGCGATTAGCACAAAACTGACACCCGTCATTTGTCCACCACTCATGGACAAAACAGCCTTTCCCTCGAAATTCCTCGATCTTACGTTAGCTTCGATTTGCTTCCATTTTCATTTTGATAGTTGTGGCCACCGATTATAAATTTCTACCATACAACTCATCGTAAGCATCAATGTATTTTACCGCAGCATATCCGGATTTTTTTCCATTTAGTCCGCCTCCTGTCGCGTTTTTACAATACACCCCTGTTTTGTCTGTCTATACTAAGAGTAGTAGTTGCAGCTGGGGATTACAATTTCAAAATTTATTGATAACAGGAGGCACGACATGGATCATATTTTCAATTTTTACATCGGAGCTACCCCGGAACGCGTATGGCACGTTCTCACTTCGGAAGAGGGAGTCAAAAGCACGTTTTTCAACTCCGTCATCCGCTCCACTTTTCAAGTCGGTGACGATCTGGCTTATGTCGGGCCTGGAAATGATGGCCCTGAGACAGTTCATGTGTACGGAAAGGTTCTGGCATTCGAGCCGCAGCAAGTCTTCAGCTTCCTGGAGCATCCTGGCCCGTCTTACCGGCCAAACCACGCTGAACTCCAAAGTCGCGTGACCTTCAAGCTGGAGCCGGTTGGCGGATGTACAAAACTGACCTTGATCAACGACCAATGGACCGAAAACCATCCTTCCAACACCAATGCGGGTCAAGATTGGCCGATGATTCTCTCCAACATCAAGACGTACGCAGAAACAGGTAAAACGTTGGATTTCGGTTACTAAGCCGGACTATTTGATAAGGGAACCCCGGAAGCGGCATGCCTTGGCACTCTCGCTACCGGGGTTTTTTGCCTGTTACTCGACCATCTCTGCCCACTTCAGATCGATAAAGCCCAATCCGTCTACCTGTACGCCTTTTACTTTGTCGCTCTGCACCCATACGTCAACATCCGTAAAGAGCGGAATGACTGGCATGGCATCCATGAAAATTTGCTCGGCTTCCGCAAACAGCTGCTTGCGCTTCTCCGGGTCACTCTCCACGGCGGACTGTTTCAAAAGCTCTTTGTAGCGTTCGTCTTCCCAGCCCGTATCGTTGTTTCCGGTCTTCGCGTCGCGGAACATTTCCAAATAGTTGATCGGATCGTTGAAATCGGCATTCCAGCCCAAGCGGCCAATCTCGTAATTCAGTTCATGTAAATCTTGCAAGTGAACCTTAAATTCTTTGATCGCCAGCTTCACGTCGATGCCAAGATTGCGTTTCCACTGATCCTGCATAGCTTCCGCGATTTTTTTGTGTCTGTCTGTAGGGTTGTAGGACATCGTAATCGTAGGCAAGGTGGTCACACCCAGCTCTTGCATGCCTTCCGCCAACAGCTTTTTCGCTGTCTCGACATCGTTGTCGCGGAAGTAGCCCTCCGGTTTGATAATCATAGATTGAGGCAGCATTCCCATGGTCGGCACTTGTCCAACCTGCGTGATGTTGTCCACGATGCTTTGGCGGTCGACCGCATAGGCCAGCGCTTTGCGGATTTTCGCATTTTTCAGCGGCCCTTTGGTCGTATTGATTTTGTACCAGTACATCGTCGCTTTCGGATGAACGACCAGCTTGCCGGCTTCCTTCAAAGACGGGATCGCATCAGTCGGCAAACCGCCAAGCGGTTGACCAGCCCAGTCCAGCTCGTTGTTGTCAAACATGGACAGCGCTGTATTGTCATCCTCGATCATGGCAAATTCGATTCGGTCGAGTTTGACAGCATCTTTATCCCAGTAGTTTTCGTTCTTTTCCAATACAATCTTGCTCTTGTGCTCCCAGCCCGTCATTTTGAACGGACCGTTGCTAACGTGTGTTGCTGCTTCATTCGCCCAGTTCGGATTGGCTTCTGCCACTTTTTTGTCTACAGGATAATAGGTGTAAAAGGCCGTCAATTCCAGGAAAAATGGTGTCGGGTTTTCTAGCGTGACTTCAAGCGTTTTGTCATCAAGAGCTTTTACCCCCAGCTCGGTTGCTTGCGCCTTGCCCGTATGCACCTTTTCCGCATTTTTGATGTAGTATAGCTGGTACGCATATTCGGCACCCAGCTTCGGATTGAGCACACGCTTCCAGGCATACTCGAAGTCGTGCGCTGTCACCGGATCGCCGTTACTCCACTTCGAGTCGCGAATCGTAAACGTGTACACGCGCTTGTCGTCGGATATTTTCACGTCCGACGCAACCGAGTTCATCGGCTTGGCGTCTTTGTCTAATCTGGTCAAGCCGTCAAAAGTAGCACGGACGACCGCCCCTGACGTAGCATCCTTGGCAAGCCCAGGGTCCGCCGTCGAAGGCTCGCTTGTCAGGTTGGCCCTGAACACTTGCGGCTTGCCAGCGCTCGCCGTCTGCTTGGCTTCTCCTGCTTTTTGCTCGGCAGGTGCAGAAGGCGGAGCGGCGGCCTGGTTCCCGGAACATCCTGCCAAAATACTTCCAGCCACAAGCGACACGCCGAAAAGTAGTTTGAATGTTTTGTTCATCTGAATTTTCCCCCTTATCAAATTTTTTCTATCGCCACCACAATATACTCGACAAAAATCGTCTTGAGAATGGGGTTCGGTGAGATTTAATTAAATTTTACGAATATTTATACTTTTATAAATGAAAATAAACCCAACCAGCCACACGGGCCAAATTGGGTTTATTTGTTGATTCATCAATTAGCTGTTCCTTAGAATGCAGGAACGATGGAACCTTTGTATTCATCTTCAATGAACTTTTTCACTTCTGGGCTGTTCAGTTCTTTCGCCAGCTTTTGGATCGCTTCGGAATCTTTGTTGTCAGGACGAGCTACCAGGAAGTTCGCATATGGAGACTCTTTGTCTTCAAGGAAGAGAGCGTCTTTTGTCGGCACCAGTTTTGCTTCGAGTGCGTAGTTGGTGTTGATCAGCGCCAGGTCAACTTCCTCCAGGACGCGTGGCAGCATAGCAGCTTCTACTTCTTTGAACTTCAGGTTTTTCTTGTTTTCTACAACGTCTTTTACCGTTCCGCTGATGCCAGCGCCTTCTTTGAGCTTGATCACGCCGTTTTTCTCCAACAGTGCGAGCGCGCGTCCGCTATTGGTCGGGTCGTTTGGCAAAGCAATGGTTGCGCCTTCTGCCAGCTCGTCAACGGATTTTACTTTTTTGCTGTAAGCACCGAAAGGCTCGATGTGCACGGCGATTACTGGCTGCAAGTCCATGTTTTGACCTTTATTGAACTCTTCCAGGTAAGGCTTGTGCTGGAAGAAGTTTGCGTCCAGTTGCTTTTCATTCAGCTGTACGTTTGGTTGTACGTAATCGGTAAACTCTTTCACTTCCAGGTTAACACCTTGTTCTTTCAGCTTTGGAGCGATGAACTTCAAAATGGCTGCGTGTGGAACCGGAGAAGCGCCTACTTTCAACGTTACTTCTTGCTGTTGTCCGCCTTGTGCGCCGCCTTCAGTTGGAGTTGGAGCTGTTTCCGTTTTGCTTCCGCACGCTGCCAAGGAAAATGCCAATACGGTAGAAAGTACAGATACGACTAATTTTTTCATAAATGATTTCCCCCTATTTTTTGGTCTGTGTTCTGCAAAGCTTATATGGAAAGACCTTACTTGCGGCTGAATCGCATAACCAGGCGATCCCCCAGCGACTGCAAGATCTGGACCAACACGAGCAAAATAATCACTGTAACAATCATGACATCTGTCTGGAAGCGTTGGTAGCCGTAGCGGATTGCCAAATCTCCCAGCCCGCCGCCGCCGATTACGCCGGACATCGCGGTGTAAGAGACAAGGGCAACTGTCGTGATCGTAATCCCGGCCACCAGACCTGGACGCGATTCAGGAAGCAGCACGTTCCAGATGATTTGCCAGTTGGAGGCTCCCATCGACTGAGCGGCTTCGATGACTCCTCGATCCACCTCTCTCAGCGAGGTTTCCACCAGCCGCGCAAAAAACGGGGCTGCACCGATGACGAGCGGCGGAATCGCTCCGAGTACCCCGAGTGAAGTACCCACAATTACTTTTGTCACAGGAATCAGCAAGATCATCAAAATGATAAACGGTACAGAACGCAGTATATTGACAACGAATGAGGCAATCGCATAAAACACCTGGTTTTGCAAAAGCTGTCCGCGAGAAGTCAGGAACAAAATAATCCCCAGCGGCAAACCAATCAGGATGGTAAACAGTGTCGAGAAGCCAAGCATCGTCAGCGTATCTATTGTTCCCTCGGCGATCTCCGACCAATCCACATTTTCCAAAGTCCAGTCCATCTATATCACCTCTACTTCCAAGCCACGCTGACGCAACGTCTCGATGGTTTTTTCGTTTTGACGGACATCGCCTTCCAGCTCGACGACCAGTTGGCCGTACGGCGTATCCTTCATGCGGGAAATCGTTCCTTGCAAGATGCTGAACACCGTGCCTGTTTCTTGCATCGTCTGGAACAAGATCGGCTGGTACGTCATTTCCCCCAGGAATGTGACGCGGGCAATCGTGCGGTTTCCTGCCGCCTTTTCGTGCGCGACTGCTTCCCGCAGCTCGCTGGAATCGGCCACCTGCTCGACAAATTCCTGTGTCGTCGGATGCTGCGGCTTGAGAAACACGTCCAGAACCTCACCCGACTCGACAATTTTTCCGCCATCGATGACGCCTACGCGGTCGCAGATGGAACGGATCACGTGCATTTCGTGCGTGATCAGCACGATGGTCAATCCCAGTTTGCGGTTGATATCGAGCAAGAGCGCGAGAATCGAGTTCGTCGTCTGCGGATCGAGGGCGGAAGTCGCTTCGTCACACAGCAACACTTTCGGATCATTGGCCAGCGCTCGGGCGATGCCTACGCGCTGCTTCTGACCGCCGGACAATTGCGACGGGTACTTGTCCCGATGCGCTTCCAGCCCGACCAGTTTGAGCAGCTCGTCCACTTTTTTCTGGATTTCAGCCTTCGAGCGATTGGCGAGCTTGAGCGGGAAAGCGACATTCTCGCCTACGGTCGCGGAAGACAACAGGTTAAAGTGTTGGAAAATCATCCCGATCTGGCGGCGCTTTTCCTGAAGCTTGCTGTCATCGAGCTTGGTCAAATCCACTCCGTCGACAACGACTTGTCCTGACGTAGGGCGCTCCAACAGGTTGATGCAACGAATCAGGGTACTTTTCCCCGCACCGGAATGCCCGATGATCCCGTAAATTTCCCCTTTATCTATGGAAAGGTCAATCCCGAGCAATGCCGGAATCGTCTTGCCTTGTACTTGATAGCTTTTATGCAGTTGTTGCAATTGAATCAACGCATCCACCTCCCAGCAAAATCTGTCTACATGCCTTGTGAAAAACAGAAAGCCCCTTTTTTCATAAACGAAAAAGGGGCTGCAACGCATGTATACGTTCGCATCCACCCTTCTCATCTATCAAGATCCAACCAATCTTGTAGGAATTGGCACCGCGACGCTCATTTTCGAAAAAATGAACCGGTTGCCGGGCTTCATCGGGCCTGTCCCTCCGCCTCTCTTGATAAGAAAGATTTCCACGTATATTATGTTCGTTTTTCATATTTTCATGATACAAACCGGATTATATCCTTTTTGAAAATATCCCGTCAATAGCAATCCCAGGAAAAACTTTTTTAATCCATCACTCCGTTGCGGATAATGGTTGCCTGAACATGAAAACGAAAAGACGCCTGCCGGAAAATTTTTCTCCAGTCGCGGTTCGTCATCTCTTTCAATCCCCTCTGCTGGGCACGGTAGACGATGCCAAATCCCGCCGGATCGACGTCCAGTTGCTGCAATTTTTTGACGACTTTTTGCAGTTCTTTCTCGATTTCCTTTTCCAATGCGCCCTCCATCGTTTTCATCATTTTGCTGTAACGGGAGGAGATGCTGCCAATGCCTTTTTTCGCAAAGTGCTCATTGTACAATGCCACCCGTATTTGCCCGCCTAAAAGTTTTTTGTCTGATTGCAAATTCGCCTTGTCCCGCATGCCCTTGCTCGTTTCCCCAGTCCCAAGTGCCTTTCGACATGATCGATATTCAGTCTATCCTGATCGATTTCCCTCAGCTTCGGAATAAGCTCGCTGTACACGACTTTGGCATCCGCCATGCGAACACCATCTATGCAGGAACTCCTGGTCCATCTCATTCACCCCAATGTGCCTGTACTGTAGAAAATCATGGATAGTGTGCCCAAATATGCAAAAAAACAGCACGCTACATTCGCGTGCTGTCTTTGCTGTCTGTACTGTCGTCTGTTTTGTTGTCCTCTTGTTGCATCGTTTCAGTCGGCGGCTCAAGCTTTTCCTGAATGAACGACTGAATCTGGTCTACGTCGGGAATGAGCACGGCTCCTGCCTTGTGCGATTCCCGGAACATTCCCATCGGCGGCAGCTGATAGTTGCCCGGTTGCATCGTATCGAGCTTCAAGCCGAGCGCGGACAGCTTCAGCATGTCCATGGAGCTGATGTTCGTCTGGATGTACGGCGCCACTTGTTTGAGGATGGACGGCAACTGGATCAGGGATGTGCCGCTCTTCATCTGGCTCGCTACAGCGGCGAGCAATTTGCGCTGACGCTCGGTGCGCGTATAGTCGGATGTGGCGTCATGGCGGAAACGGACGTACTGCAACGCCTTGTTGCCATCCAACTGCTGCACACCTTTTTTCAGATTGATATCGTAGACGCCTTTATCTGTCGGGTCATGGTAATACATGTTTTTCTCTACGTCGATCTCGACGCCGCCCACCGCGTCGATCAGCGCCTTGAAGCCTTCGAAATCGGTAATGACGTAGCGATCCACAGGAAGTCCGGTAAACTGGCTGACCGTCTTCATCGCCAGCTCAGGCCCGCCGTCTACAATCGCCGAGTTGATACGCGAGCTGCCATTTCCGGGAATGTCCACATACGTATCCCGCAAAATGGAGAACAGATCGTAACGCTTGGATGCCGGGTCGATACTGACCAGCATCATGGAGTCGGAACGGGGAAGCCCGTTATTTTTCATTCCCCTGCGATCCACACCCATCAGCAAGATGTTCACACGCTCTTGACCATCCCACTCGGGTATCTCCGCCGCTTTCGTTGCGGCTCCGCCATCCGGCGGGGCAGGTGTAACAACATTAGGAGCCTGGATATTTTGAGCAAACTCATAAAAGGAGTATCCGTAATAACCCGCTGTCGTGGCAATCACGACAAGCATCAGGAGCAACACTCGTTTCCATATTCGCATAAAGAACTACTCCACCTTTTATTCTCTGTATCTACTTGAACTCATCTCACCACTTGTTTAGTATACTCGAATCTTTACAATGTGGAGCAGCCTTTATTTGGGTAGCTTAACTTTTTATACTTTAACATTTACAAAATTTGCAATATTCTTTATACTACCTTCATACTCGTTTCCAAGGGGTGACTTGTCGTGCTTTCTCCATCCGCGTTTTTTCAGCGTTACCCGCAGGAAGCCCTGTTTTTTCTCGTTGCAAGCTTTATCAATTCTGCTGGCAGCGCTTTCATGTGGCCGTTGACTACTTTGTACGTACATACGATTCTCCAACGCTCCATGACCGAAGCCGGCTTTGTTTTGATGGTCCAGTCTTTGGCGGGCATTGCCGGGCAATTCGTCGGCGGCTCCCTGTTTCACCGCTTGGGCGCCAAGCGTCTCATCGTGGGAGCGCTGCTTTTTCAAGGATTGATTCAGCTGTCCATTCCGTTCATCAGCAGCTGGCCCGTCTATCTCGTGCTCATGACCTGTTTGGGCTTTACTTTCAACCTTTCTTTTCCGGCGATCCAGGCATTTATTGGCTTTCGCTGGAAGGAGCAGCGCCGAGAGCTGTTTAACATCGTCTACGTAGGCAACAATCTCGGCATGGCGATCGGCACTTCGCTTGCCGGGGTCATCGCTACCTTTTCCTTTCAGTTGACCTTTTTGTTCAACAGTACGAGCACGCTGTTGTTTGCGCTGTTCTTCTTCCTTTTTATGAAACGCTCTTTTCTAAGAAATTGTTGCTTTTAGAAAAGCCGTGAGTTGCTTGATATTTATAGTACCAAGCGAAGCGTGCATTCACGGTAAATGGAAATCCTATAGACTTCCTGATTTTCATTATAGAGCACACGTTTCCACAACAGCAATAGCAACAAAATTTGCGAAAAGAGCCTTATGAAAAATATCTCGCACCAAGAACTGGTTGGCGACCAGGCAAAAGAAAACCGGCGGCAAGGCGAGGCGAAAAATACGTTTGCCCTGCTTCTGCGCTACCAGCTTTACTTGTTCATGGCACTGGGAGCTGCCTGTATTTTCTTTTCCAACATGGTCTGGAACACGGGTGTCGCCCCTTACATTACGGCGCAGGGCATGCCGCTGTCGGCCTTCAGTTGGCTGTGGACGATCAACGGCATCATCATTTTTGCGGGTCAGCCCATCACGTCCTGGATCAAGCACATCCTGCAGCAAAACTTGTCCGCGCAGCTGGTGGCAAGCGCGGTGGCATACGCTCTCGGGTTCGGCTTCATGCTCATGTATCACGGCAGCTACTTTGCTTTTATCGCCGGCATGATCATTACCACTTTTGGCGAAATGCTGATCTCTCCGACCATCCCGACTTTCATTACGGAAAAGACGGGGGAAAACGCTCCCTTTTACCTGGGAGTCGTCGGGGCGATTACCGCTGTGGGGCGCTTGCTCGGCCCGCTGGCGATGGGCTATATGTACGACCACGGTGGCGTGCAGCCCACGTTGCTTTTGGCCTCCCTCGTTTCGCTTGCTTCCGTCTTCCTCTGTTTGCTCCATGCGTATGTCCAGCGCGAAAAACGAGTCTCGGCGACAAAAGCCAGTTGATTCGTTTACACATAAACAAGCCGCCTGCTTCCAGCTTGGAAAAAGGCGGCTTGTTTGCTATCCAGACCGTTCTCGATTGTCGCTTTCTTCGTAAACCCGGCTACCTCACTGGCGGGCATGTCAACGATTTGCCGTTGTCCTTCGCAGAAAGGCTCATGATGTACGGCACAGCTACACGGCTCCACTCTTGTGCGGATGGGGCTGCCGCCATGTCTTGCGGCGAACACGCTTGCAGCATGGACGTACCGACGCTTCCTCCCGGGTCAAGCGCGACTGCCGCCATCCCCTTCGGCAATTCTTGCGCCAGCGATTGAGTCAGCCCTTCGACTGCGAATTTGGATGCGCAATACGGTGCTACATACGCTTCCCCGACTCGCCCCCAGTACGAGCTGATGTTTACAATCACTCTGCCCTCCGGATTGGGTACCATTTTCGGCAAAAAAGCGCGACAGACGTAAAACACGCCGTTTACATTGACATTCATGACTGTCGTAAATTCTTCTGGCGACAGCTCCATCAGCAGGCTATTGCGATTGATCAGGGAGGCGTTGTTGAGGAGAAGATCCGGTACGCCAAGCTTGCTGCACACTTCCTCTGCCCAGCTTTCCACCCGCTTCCCGTCGGAAACGTCGATCGTCGAAAAATGATGCCTTTTTCCAAACTCGCGATTCAAGTTCCACACTTCTGCCATCGAGCGGCCGCATCCCGCGACGACCCAGCCCGCTTCATGAAACCGCTCCACCATCGCCCTGCCCAATCCCCGGGTCGCCCCTGTAATGACCACCAGCTTGCTTGCAGACACAACAATCACCGCCTTTTATAAACTTATTATATATAATAGTATAGTAAAAGGCGAAAAGGAATCCCCTTCCAGCAAATCAAATCCAGAAGAGGTTCCTTCTCTTTACGGCTCAATCAAAATGGCAATTCGGGCAGCTGATACCATTCGCCAGACATCCATTCGCGGGCTTTCCAGCGCAGGACATCCGGCCGCACGAGTGGCATGATTTGTTGGAAAAGCTCCACGCGTTCGATATCGGTCATCGGCACAAAAGCTTCTGCTGCGGCCAAATCCGCCTCCAGCTCGTCCATTTTGCTCACGCCCAAGATCGCTGTTGCGACAGGCAAACTCCATGTATAGCGCAGCGCCTGCTCCGTCCACGGAGCCAGCTTGCCCAGCCCCATCACCTTCATCCCGATGACGGCCACGCCTTTTTCGACTGCTTGCGGCACGAAATCATGGACAAAGCTGTAGATGAAATGATCCAGAGCAGACAAAGCCACGAGCGCACTGTCAAAAGGAAAACGGCGAATCGCTTCTGCCAGCAAGCGCGGGTCGGTATGTCCGCTAATGCTGATTTTGCGGATCAGTCCCTGCTCTTTGGCTTCCAGCAGAGCTTCCAGAGCGCCGCCTTTGGCAAAAATCGCTTCCAGATCGTGCGGCTGCATGATGTTGTGCATGCGCCACTCGTCGACGTAGTCCGTCTGGAGCCGCTTCAAGCTGCCCTCCAAATCTTTCAAAGCCAAATCGCGGGTGCGTCCTCCCGTCTTGGTCGCGATCCACACGCGGTCGCGCAAGCCTTTTAACCCCAAGCCCACCCGGGTCTCCGACTGCCCGTCGCTGTAGCTCGGAGCTGTATCGAAGTAGTTGACGCCCGCTTCTACTGCGCGGCGAATAATCGCGATTGCCTGCTCTTCGCTGCAATCGTGCTCGTCCACGATCCGCTGCGCACCGAATCCGAGCAAGGAAACTTGATGGGGATCTCGTCCAAATGATCGGGTCTGCATGCTGGTGGTTGCTCCTTTCGGATGTAAAACAAGACGCCCGATTCCGAGCGCCTTGTCATGGTCATTGTTGTTTATTTGTATGTCTCGTAAGCTGTGGTCAGCAGGTTGGAGATGGTTTGCAGATCGTTGTTCTCGATCTGATGGCGCTCGATCATCGTCATGATTTTGCCGTCCTTCATGATCGCAAAAGACGGAGACGACGGCGCATAGCCTTCAAAATACTCGCGGGCTTTTGCCGTAGCTTCTTTATCCTGACCTGCGAATACAGTATAGATGTTGTCTGGCTTGGTGGAATGGCCCAAGGAATGAACCACTGCCGGACGAGCGAGTCCTGCTGCGCAGCCGCATACGGAGTTAACGACTACGAGAGTCAAACCTTTTGCATTCGGCAATGTTTGTTCAACTTCCTCTGCCGTGCGCAGCTCTTGAAATCCGTTGCGGGTCAATTCATCGCGCATCGGTTGAATCACTTGGCTCATATACGCTTCATAAGACATCATGGGGCAACCTCTCCTTTGTATCACGTTTCCATTTACGTATTATTATAACCTGATCGAGCCCTCGCGAGAACGCAGAAGTGCTTTCGTTCTACACTTCCATCAAAATGGTGAGGATCATCGGATTGCGTCCGGTCTTTTCATAAATAAACGGCTTGATTACTTCATTGATCTGGGATTTCAGCTCAGACCATTCCTTGATCTTCTTGTCGAGCGCTTCCTGCAGGCGCTGGCGAACCAGAAGCGTCGCTTCCTGAATGAGCGACTCAGAACCGCGCACATAGACAAAACCGCGGCTGACGATGTCTGGTCCCGTAAGAATCTTGAAGTTTTTCATATCGAGGCTGACGACGACGACCATCAGGCCATCTTCCGCCAAATGCTTGCGGTCGCGCAGAACGATGTTGCCTACGTCTCCGATGCCGCTGCCGTCGATCAGCACGATTCCGGCGTGCACCTTGCTGAGCCATGCCTTTTCACGGTTGCAGTTCAGCACTTCCCCGTTGTCCATGAGGAAAATGTTGCTCTCGTCAATTCCTACTTGCTGCGCCAGCTTGGAGTGCGTCTTCAGCATCCGGTATTCACCGTGAATCGGAATGAAGTATTTCGGACGAATGAAGTTGAGCATGAGTTTCAGTTCTTCGCTGCTTCCGTGTCCAGACGCGTGAATGTCAAACACGTGACTGAGCACGACGTTTGCGCCTGCCCGGTACAGCTTGTCTATCGTCCGGCTGACATTGATCGTGTTGCCCGGAATCGGCGAAGCAGAGATGATCACCGTGTCTTCCGGATAGATCGACACAGTGCGGTGCGATCCGGAAGCAATCCGGGTCAGCGCCGCCATCGGCTCGCCTTGACTTCCCGTGCAAATAATCAGCACCTGATTGTCTGCGTAGTTGTCAATGTGCTTGATATCAATCAGCATACCCTCAGGCATCTGGATGTAGCCCAGTTCTTGTCCAATCAGGAACACTTTTTCCATGCTACGGCCGATGACCGCGACTTTGCGGTTGCACTGTTCAGCGGCATCTACCACTTGCTGCAGACGATGCACGTTGGACGCGAATGTAGCCAGGATGATGCGACCGCGCGCTTTGCGCACCACATCGAGAATCCCCTCGCCAACTGTGCGCTCTGACATGGTGAAGCCGTAGCGCTCACTGTTTGTACTATCGGAAAGCAAAGCCAAAACGTCGCCACTCGCGCCGAGTTTGGCAATTTTGCCGTACTCTGTGGTCTGTCCGACTGGAGTCATATCAAATTTGAAGTCGCCTGTATGGATAACCATGCCTTCAGGCGTGTGGAGCACAACCCCGAGCGAATCCGGGATGCTGTGATTCGTACGGAAGAAAGTCGCTTTCAGTCGATTGAACGGAATTTCCGTATCTTCCGAGATCGGAATCATCTTCACGTCATTTTGCATGCGATGCTCTTCCAGCTTCGCCTTGACCAAGCCCAGGGTCAGACGACCACCGTAGATCGGCACGTTAATTTGTTTGAAAATATAAGGAATCGCTCCGATGTGATCCTCATGTCCGTGCGTTAACAAAAGTGCTTTAATCTTGTGCTGGTTGTCCACCAAATAGGAAATATCGGGGATGACCAGGTCGATACCGAACATTTCATTTTCGGGGAACTTCACCCCGCAGTCAATGATGATAATTTCATCCTCATACTCGACGCAATACATATTTTTTCCGATCTCGCCGAGGCCGCCCATTGCGAAAATCTTAACGTCGCTCAAACTCTTTCCTCCTAACTTCATCGTGCATGATTTTGGGAACCCGAACCAAGCATGCCATTCTTATTGTAACACAACGCGAGGCGTTCGTTTCATCCTGTCTTGTTAATTCCACACATTCATCTTCGGTCAATATTAGAAAACTGATACGCGGTATCTCCAACTCGAGCAAAAGCTGGGCATCAAGCGACTGCTCCGGCCGCAAGCCCCCTTTTGCACGTGTAAGGATTTTCTACGAATGACCGCTTCAAAAAGACTTCAGACTACATGGCAAGCCCGTTTTCCAACACGAAAAAGGAGAGCCTCCGCCATGCACTCTTCCATGAACATGTTCCTCACGCGCAGCTTTCTCGCTACACTGGCCGCAAGTTTGCTGCTGTTCTTTTTCCAGTATGCCCCAGCAAATGCCCAGCCGCCATATGCCAAATGGGGCAGATTGGCGATGCAGGAAACGATGCAAAAATATCCGCACGCGCAAATCGTAGACTATTTGCATGTCGGGCGCATAGCAAAAACGCCCACCACGTCAGAGGAGACGTTCAAGCTCTTGCTCCAGCAGGGCAATCGCAGGTGGGCGCTTCTTGTGCATATTGAATTTGAAAACCAAACGGAACGAGTCGTGAACATCACGTACGAAGAAACCGTCTGAGTCTAGTCAGCGAGCTGTTCCATTTCTTTCATCATTTGCTCCATGTCCATGTCCGCCGCCATGCCGTAAGCACGGCGCATGTTGCCGTCACCGTCGACGAGGAACATGCGTGCGGTGTGGGCAAAAGAACCGTCAGGCTGCTTCAGTACCGCAATCCCGAAGTCTTTCGTTACTTTTTCCACCGCCTGGGCATCTCCGCGCAAAAACTTCCAGCCGCTTTGATCAGCCTTGAACTTCGCTGCATACTGCTGCAAAACCTCAGCCGTATCAAAGTCGGGGTCGAAGGTGATCGAGACAAACTCAACCTTGTCGCCGAACAGCTTTTTCTCCTTCAACTGATCCTGAAGCTTGGACATGTTGTACGTCGTTGCCGGGCAAATATCAGGGCAATTGGTAAACATGAACTCGACAAGGCGCACCTTGCCTTTGCCTTGCGAGAACGTATAGGAAGTTCCGTCACTGTTGTCCAACGAAAAGTCCGCGATCGGCTTCATCACCGGAATCGGATCTTTTGCCAAGTATTTGTAGCCGAACACACCTACAATCGCAAGGATAATCAAGCCTGCCAGCACCGTAAACCAATGGCGCTGCAACGCTGACCCTTGTTGCTGTGCTCCTTCACTCACGATTTCCTGCCTCCCCTGCACATCTCATGCGCCATCCCGCTTTGCTTGCAGCGGCGAGCAGCGCACATTTTCTCTGTCTTTCTAGACTTCTTTTTCCCCAGGCCATGCCAGCATTCCGCCTACCATATTGGCAGCGTCAAAGCCAAGCTCACACAAATATTCAGTTGCCCGGTGGCTGCGTGCGCCGCTTCGGCACACCATGATGACCGGAATGTCTTTGTCCAGCTCGTCGGTGCGATGCGGCAAAAAGCCGAGCGGAATCAGCTTGGCCTCTTTGATATGGCCTTCGTTCCACTCCTCCACCTCGCGTACATCAATCACCTGAAGCTGTTCTTTTGCCGCGAGCTTTTCCAGCAGCTCTTGTGGTGTAATTTCCTTCACGCCATGGCTCATCGCGTTTTTTCCTCCTATATGTACAATCGTTTAGTCGTTTTCTGCCATTTCCATCATATCATAGGCCCCAGGCGTTTTCTAACGGCGGGAGCTGCGAAAGCGCCGAGATATAGGGGCAATTTTGTGACAGCAAGGCTCGGTTGCTTGCAAGTTCAAAGAATTTACAAAAATGACCATAAAATTATAAAATTACAAGTAAAAAACCATGTCTGCCAGTTCATGAAAAAGAACGCTGATAATTGATGAAGCTTAGCGTGAGGGGGAGTTATTTCTATGATGTATGTCCTTGGAATTTTGGCTGTTTGCACTCTGGCTGCGGTCCTCTTGTATGCCAAAAAAGGAAAACAATCTCGTGAGGCAACTCATTTGGTTTCAGATGAAGGAAACCCTCATACAAACCATGTAAACAGAGCTTACCAGACAGGCTCTCTGGATCTTATGGGCAACAGCATGAACGGGTAAATCTTTAAAATCCACAAAATCCACCCCGATAACTTAATCATTTGATGTTGACAGCGAAGTATGGTTTTTCATACAATTATGACAACAACTGAAAGCTACATTTTCATCAAGAGCGGTGGAGGGACAGGCCCTATGAAACCCGGCAACCAGCAAGCGAGTCTTGCGCGGTGCTAATTCCTGCAGAATCCATAGATTCTGAGAGATGAACGCACACCCGTGCATAGCCGGAGCCTTCTTCTACTCAGGAGAACGCTCCGTTTTTTTATTTCCTTACCCCCATATAAAAAGGAGAGATGATCATGTCTGACCAACAACAATGGAAACCGGAAACGCTCGCCGTACACGGCGGACAGGAGGTAGACCCGGTAACAGGCTCGCGCGCGGTTCCGATCTACCAAACGACTTCCTACGTCTTCCGTGACACGGAGCATGCTGCCAACCTGTTTGCTTTGAAAGAGTTTGGCAACATCTACACGCGCATCATGAATCCGACCCAAGACGCATTTGAAAAGCGCGTCGCTCTGCTCGAAGGCGGCGTAGGTGCGCTGGCAACCTCTTCCGGTCAGGCAGCCATCACCTTCTCGATTTTGAATATTGCGCAAGCGGGCGACGAGATTGTCGCATCCAGCAGCTTGTATGGCGGGACGTACAACCTTTTTGCCCATACGCTGCCACGCCTGGGCATCAAAGTACACTTTGTGGATCAGTCCAATCCGGACAACTTCCGCGCGTTCATCAACGATAATACCAAGGCGCTCTTTTGCGAGACGATCGGCAACCCTCGCATCGACGTGGCCGACTTGCAGGCAATTGCGGACATCGCGCACGAAAACGGCGTGCCGCTGATTGTCGACAATACATTCGCTTCGCCAATCCTGACCCGTCCGTTCGAGCACGGAGCTGACATCGTCGTTCACTCCACGACCAAATTCATCGGCGGACACGGCACGGCGATTGGCGGCATTATCGTAGATTCCGGCAAATTCGACTGGAACAACGGCAAATTCCCTGGTCTGACGACGCCAGACCCAAGCTATCACGGAGTCGTTTATACAGAAGCAGTCGGCCCGCTCGCCTACATCATCAAAGCGCGCGTGCAACTGCAACGCGATATCGGCGCTGCCGTAGCTCCTATCAACTCTTTCCTGTTCCTGCAAGGTCTGGAGACACTCCACCTGCGCATGGAGCGCCACAGCCAAAACGCACTCGCGGTAGCGAAATTCCTCGCCGAGCATCCGGCAGTGGAATGGGTCAGCTACCCAGGTCTTGAAGGCGACGCCAACTACGCACTCGCGCAAAAATATTTGCCAAAAGGCGCTGGCGCCATCCTCACCTTCGGCATCCGCGGCGGCGTGCAAGCAGGCAAAACATTGATCGAATCCGTAAAGCTCTTCTCTCATTTGGCAAACGTAGGCGACTCCAAGTCGCTCGTTATCCATCCGGCGAGCACGACGCACCAGCAAATGAACGAAGCGGAGCAATTAACGGCAGGAGTAACTCCCGGATTGATCCGTCTGTCTGTCGGAACAGAGGCGATCGAAGACATCATCGGCGATTTGAAGCAAGCTTTGGAAGCAGCTGTTGCCGTGAGCAAGGTATAGGTTTTCCTACAACACCATACCTTTTCATTCAAGCGAAAACGAAAAAACCACTCTCGTCAGGGAAGTGGTTTTTTCGTTTTTTTGTGTCTTTCACTGGATAGTCTCAACTAAATCAGCAGAGAAAAAAGAACAGATGCGAAAATCATTGAACTATTCATTCTAAATAACTTGAATTAACAGTTCGAATATTTTAGAATTTGATCTATGAAAAAAATGGGAAAAGGGTGATCCGCTTTGAAAATATGGAACATCGGCAGTGCACGCACCACCTACCAGCTCGACTTCGCTTGCTCACCGCTTTTTGAAGCCGCACTCGGAATCGCCGTCGCCACTTACGATCAAATTCACCACACGCTGGAGCATCCGCCTGAGCACTGGAGCAGCATGCTGAGCGCGCTTCCGCAATCCGTCCAGCTTGAAGTTGATTACGCCAAAAGGCACAACACTTGGAAGACGTTGCTGCAACTGCTCCACCACCAGCCTTTTGCCGATCTCGAATCGTTTTTGCGTGTTGTCAGCGAGCTGTCGGCAGAAGAGTTGCGCTACCACGCCCTGCCTTTTTTGGGCCAGGAACGACAGCAAGCACGCGAAAATGCCGCGCAGGGCAGCTCAGCAGACGCCGAGCTTTTGCAGGCAGCATGCCGGGACCACCTCTTTTTCGCAGCGTATATTGCCCATATCACCTCTGTCGACGCAAATGAACTGCGCCAGCATCTGCTCACCTTGATGGAAGGCTGGTATCAGACACACATCAAGCCGCAAGAAGCCAGCATCCGGCGTATGTTGGAAAAGGATTCGTCGCAAAAGCGCGCAATGCAGGACAAGCTCGATCCTGAGGCACTGGTGGAGTGGGCAACCGGAGCAAGCTATCCCCCTGAGCCTGCGGTCACTCGTGTGCTGCTAATCCCCCAAGCGATTTATCGGCCCTGGACGGTGCAGGCCGATGACGCGGGCACGAAAATTTTTTACTACCCGGTCGCCGATGAAAACATGAGCGAGCACATCGACCCGTACCAGCCGCCGCAGGCTCTGGTGCAAAGCTTCAAGGCGCTCGGAGACGAGCAGCGGCTCCGCATGGTCAAAATGCTGGCGGAAAAAGAGCTGAGCTTGCAGGAATTGACCGACGTCCTGCAAATGGCAAAATCGACGGTTCATCACCATTTGTCCATGCTTCGTGCCGCGCGTCTGGTAGAAGCTTCCGGCTCCCGGTTTCGCCTGCGCAGCCAGTCCGTATCCCAGCTTTCCCTCCTGCTCGATCAGTTTCTGGAAAGGGGATTTTGATGATTCCGCTCTGGAAAAACCGTTCCTACACCTGTATTTTGCTCGGTCAGCTGATCTCCGAGTTTGGCGCATCGCTTTCGACGCTGGCAAACAGCTGGTTGCTCTACCAAATCACCGGCTCCCAGACCGCTGTCGGACAAATGTGGCTACTCTACTTTTTGCCTTCGCTGCTGATGCAGCTTGTAGCTGGCCCTTATCTTGACCGCTTTGACAAAAAGCGCGTCATGCTCTTTTCCCAGTGGATGCGCTGTGCGGCTTTCGGCTGTGCTTTTTTGGCGATTTCCTATGCGCCTGACTCTCTTTGGCCGCTCTATCTGACATCGCTGATCAACGGTCTTGTTCAACCTCTGTACGTGCCAGCGAGCCAATCGCTGCTCCCGACCCTCGTCAAACAAGAATCGCTGCTGCAAGCCAACTCTTATCTGGACAGTGCCATGCGCATCGCGATGATTGCAGGCCCGCCGCTGGGCGGGATTCTCGTCGCGAGCATCGGCGGCACACATGTGCTGGGCCTGGTCGCCATCGGGTATGCCGTCAGCGGAGTTTTTCTGCTTTTGTGCGAAAAGACTTCGGTCCCTCCTGCCAAAACAGCAGAATCATGGCTTTTCATGTTCAAGGCAGGGCTGTCCGTCTTTCGGGAAAAACCGTTTCTCTTCTATTTGAGCCTGTACTCCGCACTTGTGCAGTTCGCGGTCGGTGTGACTCTGGTGCTCAATCTGCCGTTTGTGGCGGGCGAGCTGCACGGAACGGCTCTGCATGCGGGATTGTTTTTGGCAGGCTATCCGTTAGGCTACCTCATCGGAACTTTTCTGGTGCCCAAGCTGTTTAATCATCTGGAGCCCTCTTTAGTCATGCTCGTCTCCTTGGTGGCAGGCGGGTTGAGCTTTGTCGCTCTAGGCTTCACTCCGTTCATCGAGCTGGCAATCGCCATCGAGCTGTTGGCGGGGGTTACTGCCCCCTTTTTTCAACTGCACAGCACGCGACTCTATCAACTGCACGTCCCAGCCGGGATGATGGGACGCGTATTCTCAGTGCGTCTGCTGATCGTTCGCACCACAATGCCCATAGGCATCTGGCTGGGAGGAACGCTCAGCGACAGCGTCGGCATTCGCCCGCTCTATTTCGCGATCGGTGCGCTGATCGTGGCCGCTTCCATCGGCGGGATTGCTTTGCAAAAATTTGTAAAATATAGGATATTCCATGTATAATGAAATGCGTGGAAATGACATCACCCCATACCCTATATCTACATAAAGGAGAAATCTCATGACTCATCCTGCTCTGGATAGCCTGCTTGCCACCGTAAACCGAGTAATCGTGGGAAAAGAAGATCAGGTCCGCCTGCTGGTAACAGCTCTTTTGGCGCGTGGACATGTGTTGCTGGAGGACTTGCCTGGCATGGGCAAAACTGTACTCGCCAAAACGTTGGCCCAAGCGATCGGCGGAACGTACAACCGCCTCCAGTTTACTGCCGATCTGCTCCCGTCCGATGTAGTAGGTTTGCATGTTTTCAATCAGCGCACGAGCGAGTTTGAACTGCGCAAAGGGCCTGTTTTCGCTGACGTGCTGCTCGCTGATGAAATCAATCGCGCGACCCCGCGGACCCAATCCGGCTTGCTGGAATGCATGGAAGAACGCCAGGTAACGATTGAAGGCGTTACATTGGCACTGCCTTCGACCATGCTGGTAATCGCCACCCAGAACCCGATTGAATCAGAAGGCACTTATCCATTGCCAGAGGCTCAACTGGACCGCTTCCTGTTCCGGTTGTCGCTTGGCTACGGCACACGCGAAGACGCCAAGGAGATTTTGCGCAGATTTCGCAGCAGCTCTCCTCTGGAGACGATTCAGCCCGTAATAACGGTGGAAAAGATTGCTGCCCTGCAAAAAGAAGTCGCCGCTGTCCACGTCAGCCAGGCGGTAGAAGACTATGTCATCGATTTGACCGAAGCTACCCGCAGCCATCGCTCTGTCGACGTCGGCATCAGCCCGCGCGCCATGCTTGCCCTGCTGCGCTCGGCACAGGCTTACGCTTTTGTATCCGGGCGCACTTACGTTTTGCCGGACGATGTCAAAGCCGTGTTCCCGAGCCTGGCTGCCCATCGAATCCGTCTGTCGATGGAAGCCGAGCTGCATGTGACGGAGCAGGAAGTGGTTATGCAAATCATGTCCAGCGTGCCGGCACCTGTTGAGGAAAGCGTGTAAGCCTGATGGATACGAAGCAAACCTTTCATGTGATCGGCTTTCTCCTCCTGCTTTTCGGACTTTTTTCGGGCAGCTGGTTTCTCTGGTTGCTTGGCGGATTTTTCTTTTTCATGCCTGCTGCCCAAGAGTGGTGGGCAAAATCGATAGTCAAATGGGTCAAGCTGGAGTGGACGAGCGACCAGACCCGCGTCATGCCTGGCACACCCGTGAACATCACCGTGCGCCTGCACAACCGCTCCTGGCTTCCCCTGCCAGCTACGTGGCTGCGCTTTTCCTTGCCTGAGCATGTCACGGTGGACGGTGGAAACGAAGTCAAAACAAGCAATCAGCGCACCATCGTGCGACTGCGCTTTGATTTGCCCATCCGCCAGAGCGCAGCCAGAACGTTGACGCTGACCCCGCACAAGCGCGGTACGGTCTGGCTGACGGAAATTCAGTCAGAGACGATGCCGCTATTCGCAGACGAAGTAACTTTCCTGCCGATGCCGTTGTCTTTCTCCATGCTGGTTTACCCGTTGCCGCTGCCGCTTCCTCCGCTCGTCCTGGAAGAGACGCAGCCAGACGGCAGCAAGCTTTCGCGCCAGCGTCAGCAAGAGGATGTCACTTTTTTGCGCGGGACACGACCTTACATGCCAGGCGATCGGTTCAAGCATATTCATTGGAAAGCGACTGCGAAGACAGGCACGCTTGAAACAAGGCTTTTCGAACATACTGCCCATCCGAACTGGCGGATCATCGGCCACATTTTGCCGTCCTATGAACCGCTTGCGCAACGGCATAACGATGAAGCCAATGAACGCATCATTTCTTGCCTTGCCGCCTTGTCCATGCTTTGCCGCAAAAAGTCCATCGGCTTCGAGCTGTTCCTGACCGTCAAGCAGCGTGGACGCGAGCATTTTCACCTGCCTGCTGGCAGCGGTAAATCCCATCATTTGCACGTCATGACCCAACTGGCGCAATTGAACCATTACGTGACGACGCCTCTGCCCTCCCTGCTCCGCCGACTGGAAGAAAGCCCGGCAAAAGAAGCGGTGATTCTCGTAACCGCGCGTCCCGATGAACTGCCTGTCGCCACCATGGAACAGTTGCTTCGCCGCGGTCACAAAATCGCCGTGCTGGATGTCTCGCAGGAACAGGTTGTATTCGCACGGCAAGAGCTGGCACAAGCCAGGAAAAGGAGTGTGATGGCGCGGTGACCTTTTCTCTTCTAAGCCGCTGGACGCTCATTTTCTGGCTGGAGGCGCTGCTGATCGGTGGGGCACTGATGCTGTTGGGCTGGATTACGGCAAGTTTTGGTCAGCTGCTCTTCTTTTGCCTGGCCGCCTCCCTGCTGTTGCTCGCCGGAAGCTGGCTGTACCATCACGGTGGTCGGCACTCTCTTCTCCATCTGCTGCTCTATCCAGTCGTACTGGGGGTTGGCGTACTCAGCTATTACTTGTACGGCTCCTGGCTGATTGCGCTCGCTTTGACAGGCATTTTTTATTGGCGCGTGCAAACGGCAGTAGCCAATGGCCTTGGGCATAGCAGTATGCAACGCCGTTTCGTGCTGGCATTTATGGTCTGCCTGATTCAACTCGTCGTGGCCGCCTTGTACGGAACGATGGTTCATCCGGAAACGTTTACGCCTGCTCCGTACTTCGGCATGCTGGCCCTGGTTACGGGCAGCTACGTGTTGATTTCTCTCGCCGTTTTCCTGCTGCGGGAAGAGTCTCTGCCTGTCCGTCTGCCCGGCTCTTTGGGCGCTAAACTGGCTGCGCAGGTTGTCGGGACGCGGCTGGTGTTGACCGTTGGCTATATAGCGGCTGCCTCTGTCGTGCTCGGCCTTGTGGGATTTGTCTGGTCGTGGGTCAAAGGGCCGCTTGGCGCAGGGCTTTACATGCTCATCGAACCAGTCCTGCTCAAGCTTGCGGATTGGATCGGCGGCTTGTCGCAAGTGCTGAACAAAGACCAGCGTGTCCATAACGCCCTGGATGGTCAAGGTCAAAGCGAAAATCTCCCACTGGACCCGGTTCAGCAAGGTGAACCACTGTTTTCCGTGTTGGAGCCGTATTTGATTGCGCTCGTCATTCTCGCATCGCTCATTCTTTTGGGCTGGTACATGTGGAAGCGCCGCCGTCGCGCCGAACCCACAGCGGCACCCGCAGACAATACGGATTACGCGGCAAATTTGTCTGCGCTTCCGCCGACTGTTGACGGTGACGCGGCAGCATGGGATGTCTCCCAATGGTTTAAAAAGCCGATTGGCCCGGAAGACGATCCCACTCGTTACGCCTACTATCAGTTTTTGCAAGCAATGGCGAAGCGCGGGGCCACCGTCCAGCCATATGAGACAACGCAGGAATTTTTCAAGCGATTGCAGTATCACCCGGTTATGACGGCACCAGCGCTGGAGTTGGCCGCCAAAATCACTGGTTTCTACGAACAGTATCGCTATCAGGAGCATTCGCTGTCGCCTGAGGAGCTTGCGGACATGCAGCAAGCTGTCCAGGCGCTGGCTGCCCACGCGGAAAATGACAGCCAGAGCCAGAACCCGAATCAGAGTCAGGCGCAAAACCAGTGACCAAACCAAAGAGCAACCACCCGCCATCGGCGTTCGTGGTTGCTTCTTTTTTTCTCTTGACATCCTCCCCTCTCTCCTCCATAATTTCCTCACTTTTGCCCGCTTCCAAATTGGATTCACCAAACAGTTAATCAAACGAAAAGGAGGGGGAACCATGCAAGATTTGCCGCTCTGGCTGCGCAAGCACTTGTCGATTGCCTACGTGCCCGGCTTTGAGTTTTTTCTCAGCTTGCACGTCCTGGCAAGCCCCGATCACCACACGTCCCGGTTGGGCTGGGCACAGGAAACACTCCAGGCGCTTCCGGCATCGCTCGTCAAGCAACTGCATCAGTTCAGCAGCATGTCCAACCAGTTTCTTGACGCCATGGACTTTCTTGTACCGTGGGAAGAAGGCTATGAGCATTCTGTAGAGGCCAGTCTGGAGCGGGTGCAGGCGCTGGACGCGGCACAGTTTGTCCAATTGATGATGGGGCCTGTCTATCATCCCCGGCAAATACAAAAGTGGCTGCAAGGCTACACGGATGACGCATTCGAACAGCTTAAACCGGAGCATCGGGACTTACTGCGGCATCCGTTGTCCGCCAAGCGCAGCTTTCTGGAATTTTGCTACGCCTATCTGCCGTTTTTTCGCGCAGAAGAAAGGCGCATTGAGCCGTGGCTGGTGCGCGCCGTTCATGAAGGCCAGGAGCAGATTGCCACAGATCCGGTCGGGTTTTTGTCGCAGGTGCATCCCCGGCTGAAAGTACATGAGGAATTTTTGCAATTTCACAAGGCACAAACGTATACATTCGCCTATTCCGAGCTGGCCCGCATCCATTTGCGCGTCTCCACGTTTGTCTCGCCGCATTTGCTGCTTGGCATATACGGGGAGCACATCTCGATAGGTTATTGCGTCGATGTGCCGGGGAACGCGGCCACCTCAACGATTCCGGCAGATTTTACGCTGAAAATGAAAGTGTTCAGCGATCCGACGCGGACGGCTATTCTCAAGTCGCTGCTCGCTCACCCTTATTGCACGCAGCAGCTCGCCGACCTGCACGGCGTCAGTGAACCGGCGATCAACAAGCATCTGAAGCTTTTGGTAGACGCTGGCTTCGTCTGGAGCGAGCGGCGCGGTAGGTACGTGTTTTACCGCGGGATTACCTCCCGCCTGGAGCAGTTGGCTGTCGATCTGCACGAGTTCATCGACATGCCGACACCTGCGCTACCCATCTCTCCCCCGCAAAACGAAAGGAGGAATTGACTTGTTTCGAGTCGCCAAAGCAACCTTTGTCCGCAACACGCTTGTCATGCTCCGGGCTTATCCGTGGTCGTTTGTCATCGGTCATATTTTGTCTGGCGTGTACACGGTGCTGTTCGCCTACTTTGCCTATCATTATGTATTTGCCGGGCAGCTGGACAGCCGCTTCCAGCACTTGGCTGGCACAGCCGATTATTTGTCCTATGCGATTTTGGGCGGCGCTTTTTACGCTTTTGCCGTCTCCACCTTGATGAACGTAAGCCGTTCGCTCATTGCCGAGCTGCGGGAAGGCACGCTGGAAGCGGTGCTGCTCACCCCGTCTTTGCGCCGAGGGTACTTTTTGGGCAATGTCGCCCAGCAAGTCATGCGCACGGTGTTTGAATTTTCCATCATCTTGCTGATCGGAGCGCTGTTCGGGCTGAATCTCGTTCATACACACCTGTGGAGCGCGATTGCCGTCTGGATTTTGTCTACAGGTGCGTTTTTCTGCCAGGCTCTCGTACTCGGCTCGCTGATGCTGCGTTTTCGTGATACATACATCACGCAAAACACGCTGTTTGTCATCATGGCGTTCGTCTCTGGCGTCACGTTTCCCACTCCGTACTTGCCGGAATGGCTGCAGCCGCTCGGGGCGATCATGCCGCTGTCGCCTGCGCTGGACGCTTTTCGCCAATGCGTGATTCAGGGCAAGCCGCTGGTCGCTGTTGCTCCCCAACTGCTCCATATGGCCGTTTTGTCGCTTGCGTACCTCGTCATCGGCATGTGGGGCATTCGGCGAATGGAGAAGCGCGTCGTCGAATCGATATTTGCATAAAAGGAGGTCTTTTCCCGTGCTGATTGTGGAAAATGTGCGAAAAGTATATCGCGTGAAGGAAAAAGGAAGCTGGCTTCGCCAACAATGGAAGGAAGTAGAGGCCGTATCGGATGTGTCGTTTCGGATGGTGCCCGGAAAAATCATCGGGCTGTTGGGAATCAACGGAGCGGGGAAAACCACGACGATCAAAATGTGCTCGACCTTGCTCACTCCTACCAGCGGAACGATTACGGTAGACGGGTATGACGCGGTCAAGGAGGATCGGTTCGTAAAAGCCAAAGTCAACATGATCGCAGGCGGCGAGCGGATGCTGTACTGGCGCTTGACCGGGCGGGAAAACTTGCACTATTTCGGCAGCCTGTACGGACTGCACGGCGGAGCGTTGCGCAGCAGAATCGATTCACTGCTCTTGCAAGTCGGGCTGCTCGATGCCGCTGATACCCCGGTAGAGCGCTATTCCAAAGGCATGAAGCAACGGCTGCAAATCGCCCGCGGCCTGATTAACGATCCGAGCTATTTGTTTCTGGATGAGCCGACACTGGGGCTGGACGCTCCGATCGCCAGGCAATTGCGCAAGCATGTAAAAGAACTGGCTGTCGCGCACGGAAAAGCGATCCTGTTGACCAGTCACTACATTCACGAAGTCGAGGAGCTGTGCGACGAGGTGTACATCATCGACAAAGGCAAGCTGGTCGCACATGACACCCCTGCGCAGCTGACCCAATCGCTCAACCTGGAGACAGCTTTGCACGTCGTCATCCCGGCGCTTTCCGCTTCCCTTGATCTCGATTTGCACAAGCTCGCCGTGCGCTACGGCGGCTCACGGGAAATTGCCGAAACAGATGAACACACATGGGAAGTGACCTTGCGCGGGCAAACCGATATGACCACGCCGCTGCTCTCGCTGTTAGCCGCCCATCAGTCGCCCGTCCTGCGCCTACATACCCAGCAGCCGTCCCTGGAGGATGTCATCCTGCACATGGCAGACAGGAGGGGCGCATGAAGCAGCTTACTGCGCTGTTGTGGGCGGAAATCCAGAAGGAGCATCGGCATTCTTTTCACAGCAAAATGGTGTACTTCAGCCTGCTGATCTGGCCCGCCATCATGTTCGTGACCGCGTATTATTCGTTTGCGCCGTTTCGCACAGGAGCCGATTCGCCGCTTGCCCGCTTCCTCTCTGCCGAGCAGCTCCCGCTGTTTTTATTGACCGGGTATCTCGGGTACATTTTTTTCTGGTGCCTGGTGCAATCCGCCTGGCAAATGAGCTTCGAGCGACAGGCCGGGACGATGGAAATGATTTTTATCAGCCCGGTCAATCGGCTGGCTTTCCTGTACGGGCGTTCCCTCTCCTCGCTTGTCGAGGGCGTCTGGCTGTTCTTTTGCTTCACCCTGCTGGCGCTGCTGTTCGTCGGCGGGATGCATCCAAGCGGCTGGTGGGCGATCCCGCTCGCGTTTTTCGTCCTGCTTGTCTCAGCCATCGTCTGGGGCGGTTTTTTAAGCGTCCTCTTCCTGTTTTCCCGCGACGCGAGCTTCTTGTATACCGTCCTGGACGAACCGATGCTGATCTTCTCCGGCGTACGCCTTCCGCCGCTGGCTTTTCCGCTCTGGGCCAAAGCGATTTCGTTTTGCTTTCCGCTCACCTACGCTCTCCAGCTTGTGCGCGGCTTGTTGATGGAAGGCGCGCCTCTGTCCGCTTTGGCGCCTGAATTGGCACTGTTGGCCAGCGTCTTGCTGCTGCTCGTGCTGGTGACGGTCGTGTTGCTGAAAAAGGCGGAAAAGCACATGAAAGAGACGGGCAACATGGTGATGTACTGAGTTTTGCGCACAAAAAAACCGCTTGATCCGAATGGGAGCAGGCGGTTTTCCGCTATGGCATGACCAAGCGGTACAACAAGCTTCGACCGCCGCGCCACTTTATTCAAATACGAATTAGACAATCATACCAGAAAAATAGTAAAATTTGGACAAGTACACAGATACGGCTCAATCTTGAGGGTGGTCGGCTCATCTCCCCACGTCACAAACGGAAGGGAGGTGGGATCGTGGCAATTACTCACGAAACGCTTTCGCTTATGCTCCAGTTTGGCGGCTTTGTTGTCGGACTGCTGAGCCTAGTCGTAGCAATCGTTGTTGCCTTGTCCAAACGAAATGACCGCCCTTAAGCTTTGACGTGGCTAAGGCGGTCATTTCGTCCGTTTTACAAGTCACTTGAGCCGATCCCCGTAAAGGGGCCGTCTTTGTACCACCGACATGGTGTTACCAGCACCGTGTCGGTTTCTTTTTTATCGTTCCCGGTTGCAGTTATCGATATAACGATAACTTTCTAGCTTCATAATAGCACCCTCTCCCATCCATTGACAACGGGAGAGGGTAAAAATGATGGATTAGTCCACCGTCAGCAGCTTTTCTACGAAGCCGCCGATTTCCAATGTGCGATCGACGAAGTGTACCTCCAGGATCCAGTCGCGCGGATGACCATTGTGATCAGGGTCTCTCATCGGTTTGTTGTTGTCCGGGTGAATGTAGTTGACAATGTCTTCCCCCTGAATTTTCTCGTGCGGAAATTCGCCGATGAGGTGTCCGGCGTGTGGCCCGCCAAACTCCCAGCCGTTCTCTTCAGCGACCTGGCACATGTAGTGAAACAACTCGCTGCTCGTAATATCCGGCTTGGATTCAAAGTAAGCCTTGCCCAAATCCCACGCTTTTTCGATATCGTCGCGCAGCTTGATTTTCATCGGATCATTGCCGAGTACGTACGTCCGCCCCAGATCAGCTTCCCAGTCCTCAAAAATCGGCCCGAAATCGAGGAAAATAATATCCTCTGGAGTGACAATCAGGTCCGGCGGATTCTCCCTGTATGGATGGAGCGTGTTTTTTCCGGCGCGCACAATTCGCTTGTGCCAATACTTTTTGATCCCGAACATTTGAAAGGCAAGCTCGTAAATCTCTTGATTGATCTGTTTTTCCGACGCCCCGCTGCGAATGATTCCTGTTTCTTCGATTCGGGCAAACAATTGCTCTGCTTTTGTTTCTGCTTCACGCAAAGCCCGGTGTCTTTGCACCAATGCCTGATTCATCTTCCATTCCCCTCCTCAATTTAATACGTCCGAGCAGGCTTGTACGCCACGCTCAGTTCCTGAATTTTGGAAACAATCACACTCTCGACCTGGCTGTCCACCGCGATTTTTTCAGTCGCCAGCGGCACGAGCGGCTCGTACTCGCCAATCAGGACACTGTGCTGCGCCTGTTCGAAAAGCGGCAGATCGTTCATGTCATTGCCAAAGCAAATGAATGGTTCATCCTGCGGGGCAAACCGCTCCAGGGCAGCGAGCTTGTTGACACCCCGGCAGGTGAGATCAAGAATGTCCTCTGCGGAATGGTGGTGCATGGTGACGTCGAGTTCCTTCAGTCTTGCCGCCAGATCTTTCGTCCGGTCTGCCGATAAAATCAAGATTTTCAAAACGGCATCCAGCTGATCGAAGTCGATGCGGCTAGCTTTGCGCCCACAGTCGATATTGCGCATGACCGGGTGAGCTTCTGTGCAGTTATGAGCGTAATCCCACTTGTCATCAATCAAAAACTGCGCTTGATGATCAGCCAGGATACGAATGATTTCTGTTGCCAACTGGCCGGGAATCGCCGTGTAGCTCTGCAGCCGTCCCTGATGATAAGTCATGGCTCCATTCGCCCCGATCAGAAGATGGTTGGCAAACCGCTCATCCAAAACCGGCAGCATATCCCGGCACGGCCTG
>NZ_DOTK01000027.1:0-42007 GCF_003521185.1 Brevibacillus sp. | reverse complement strand
CGCCCATGCTGGGCGCACCAAAACAACAACGCACAGGTTCGCCCCATGCGTTGTTTGTTAAGCTTTCCAATAGAATCAGAACCGACAAACAACTCCTTCAAAAACCAGCCGTCACAAGCAGGGACGGGGCCTGCCAGTTCCATTCATGCCGGAGTCGTTTCGGCCAGCTCGGCAAGCCTTCCTTTTATATCTTTCGTACAGACGCCGCCGTGATAGGCAATTACGCTCTCGATATCCAGCTTGGCAAGCTTCGCGATTGATTGCACCGCGGCTGCCCGGTCCGGGGTAAAATCCGGATTGAATGACAGGAGGACGCCATCCTCTGCTGTCAAAGCATCGCCTGAAATCAGCGTTTTGCTCGGGATGTGGTACAAAGAAATGTGGTCCGGGGAGTGGCCAGGTGTGTAAATCACTTGAATCCCGCCTGCATACGGAAGAATATCTCCATCATGAAGAGCTTGATCCACTTTTACCGGAGTAGCAAAAGCACCGCTTTTCAACAGAGCAGTTTCCCCTGCCAGATAAGGAATCGCCACTTCATGGGCAAGCACCTGGATTCTTCCCTCGCCGTATGAGACAAGCTCGAACAGACTGCCGATATGGTCGCGATCCTGGTGGGTAATGATGATCTTCGTCAGCTTTTCCAGAGGGATATCTGCCTTAGCGAGCGTGTCCCGAATGAGCGGCAGCTGACCTGCAAGCCCTGTATCTATGAGCACCACTTCTTGCTCATCCCACAACACAGCCGTGTGGGCGACGAATGGGCTTCCTCCTGCGTCCATCTCCAGTTTGATTGTTTGTATTCCTTCGCGTGCAGCCACATCAAACACCTCCCGCATCTAGTCGAATGGAAAAATCTCCTCTTTTATGTTCCCTGACCGCCAGCAAGAATCCTTTTGGCCGCGAGAGTTTGGACGGGCATGCGACGTGCGACATGCTCTTGCATCGGGCGTCAACTGACTAAAAGAAAAATGACCGTCGCTTCATGGACGGCCATTTCTTTTCCTTATTATTTCCCTGCCTTTTGGCTGTACACTTCTTTTCCTTCTACTAACGTCAAAATGACCTTCGCATTCTTGATTTCAGTGGCCGGAATTTCGAACAAGTTTTTGTCCAGAACGATGAGGTCGGCTTTTTTGCCCACTTCGAGCGAGCCTGTAATGTCGTCTACGTGGTTGGCGTAAGCCCCGTCAATCGTAAAGCTGGCGATCATGTCAGGCAAAGTGGCGCGTTCATTCGGGTTGGCGATTTTCGCCGGGTCTGTCACGCCGTCTTCGATCCGGGTGATGCCTTGCTGGATGCCGTGAAGCGGGTTGAACTCCGGCGTCACGATATAGTCGGAAGAAGAAGCGATATGCACGCCTTGATTCAGGAAGCTTTTCATCGGGTATTCTTGCTCTGCGCGCTCATGACCGAGGTATGGCACTTCGATCTCATCGTAGTAGCCTTCCTCTTGCATGAACCAGAACGGTTGAACGATGCCGACAGCACCGAGCTTTTTAAAGCGGGCGATATCATCGCTGTTGACGAGCTGCAAATGAACGAGAGAGTGGCGAGCATCGTGCTTGCCGTTTTGTTTTTCGGCATATTCCATGCCATCGAGCGCGACCCGTGTGGAAGCATCACCAATCGAGTGCACATGCAACTGGAAGCCTGCCTTGTCGACAGCCGCTGCTGTTTTGTTGTAGACGTCCGGCTTCCAGATCAGTTCGCCGTTTGTATGTTTATGCTCATACGGCTTTTCCAGATAGGCCGTAGCACCTTCGACAACGCCGTCCATAAAGATTTTGACCGCGTTCACCTGGAACAACGGGTTTTGATTGCGCTCACGGATTTTGACAAACTCGGCAATCTGCTCCGGCCCTTTGTCCGGGTTTGCCGTGATCGCATTGCGGAAACGGATGGTCAGCTTGTTTTCGCGGGACAGTTCCTCGTATGCTTCCAGCACGTTTGGATAGCGCAGCATGTCCGGGTCGCGAACCGTTGTAACTCCGCGTTCAACCGCTTTGTGCTGATATTCCTCGATCCCTGCTTTGTACTGCTGCACGGTGTAGCCGCCGATTTTGGACAGGACCAAATCCATTGCTTTTTCGCGCAGTGTCCCGGATGGCTCGCCCGTTTTCGGGTCGCGCTCGATGATGCCGCCTTCCGGATTTTTCGTTTCTTTTGTAATGCCAGCAAGCTTCAGCGCAGCCGTATTGACCCACAACGAGTGTCCGTCATCGGAAGTCAAGGCAATCGGAATCGCAGGGACGATCGCATCCAGCACTTCTTTGCGCGGCCCGATGCCAGGTGCTACCGGATTGCTCCAGCCACGGCCCTGGAAAGCGACTTCTTTCGGATGCGCTTTGGCAAACTCGGAAATCACTTGGGTGTATTCCTCCATCGTACCTGCGTCAAACAGGTCGATGGAATAGATCAGTCCTGTTGTCTTGCTCGCATGGGTATGGCTGTCGATGAAGCCTGGCAGCACCATTTGCCCTTTCAAATCGGTCACTTTCGTCGTTTTTCCGATGTACGCCTTGGCGCCTTCGTTCGTGCCGACATAGACGATTTCGTTTCCACGAATGGCGACAGCCTCTGCCCAGTTTCTGTTTCTGTCTACCGTATATACGGCACCGCCCGACAGGACGACATCCGCTGGCTGTACCGCCGCTTTTTGCACAGGAGCACCCGCTTGTCCGGCTCCCTGGCTTGTCCCTTGGGCAGCAAAAGCAGGCAGTGGCAGCATCAATGCCGTTGCCAGCAATGCGCTGGTCCATTTTTTTGCAAACAACACAATCCCCACCTATCTCTTTATCTTTGGTAAAAAACACGACAAACCTGATTGTAGCATCGCAACTCAGAAAATTCCATGAAATCCCTTGTGAAAACTCGTATTTTTCCCCGATTTTTGCCGAAATTGCTCGACTTTCATCGAAATCGCTCGCCAATTGGAAAAAGGTTGCTTTGACATCGCACGAAGGAACATTTACACTAATTAATGTTTCATGTGATTAATTATTAACTAACGATACTATTAACCATGGAAAGCAGGAGCGATAAACATGTCCAGTCAGTCTTCCCTTACCGATTTCGAACAGCTCTACATCCAGGTGCAGCGAAGTGTATCCGCCAATTGGCACAAGCGCCTGGACCCGCTCGTATCCGCTTCCCAAGCCATGATTTTGCGCATGCTCGACAAAAACGGCCCGCAAAAAGCTTCCACTCTGGCAGAGCAGCTGCGCATTACTCCCGGAGCCGTCACCAGTCTTTCCGATAAATTGATCGCCTGTGGCTATGCCAGCCGAAGTCGTGTCAGCCATGACCGTCGGGTGGTCTATCTGGAAATAACCGAGCGAGGCAGCGAGGTTTTGCAGCAGTACAAAATCGAGCTGAAGCGGACAGTGGCAGATTTGTTTGCCGGATTGTCAGACGAAGATCTGGCACAGCTGAACCGTATCTACCGCCAAGTTTTGCATAACATCGAAAGCGCAAGAGAGGAGAATCAAGCATGAGTGAGTTAACGGACAAGAAGAAAATTACGATCATGATTGCGATCATTACCGCCATGTTTTTTTCAGCTATCAACCAAACGATTATCGGTGTCGCCATGCCGCGCATCATCGCCAAGCTGGGCGGGATGGATTACTACTCGTGGGCGATCACGATTTACTTGCTGACGTCAACAGTCGCCTCCGTACTGGTCGGAAAGCTGTCGGACATTTATGGACGAAAGCCGTTTTTATTGGCCGGGATTGGACTGTTTAGCATCGGGGCCTTGCTGTCTGGCTTCTCGGGAACGATTTTTCAATTGATCACCTATCGGGCGATTCAAGGCGCTGGTGCCGGGATTATTATGTCGACCGCTTTTACCGCCATGGGCGATTTGTACGAACCACGGGAAAGAGCCAAATGGACAGGGGTCATGAGCGCTGTGTTCGGCGTCTCCAGTGTGGCTGGCCCGCTCTTGGGCGGGTATATCGTCGATCATCTGGACTGGCATTGGGTGTTCTGGATTTTCTTGCCGATTGGCGTGATCGCTTTTACTTTGATCCTGCTTCACTTCCCGCGCGTGGAAAAACGTCAGGGTGAATCGGTGGACTACTTCGGCTCCCTGTTTTTGACGACGACCATCGTGCCGATGCTGCTTGCTTTTTCCTGGGCAGGAGACGGCCCGAACAAATACGCCTGGGGCTCCTGGCAAATCATCAGTCTGCTCGCTGTCACCGTCGTCTCTTTGGGCATCTTCCTGTGGACAGAGACAAAAGTAAAAACGCCCGTCCTGCCGCTTGGCTTGTTTAAAAACAGCGTGTTTACCGTCTCCAACCTGGTCGGCTTCTTCCTGAACGCCGGGATGATGGGTGCGATCATTTACGTGCCGTTCTTCGTCCAGGGGGTAAAAGGCATCTCGCCAACCATGGCCGGCTACGTCGCCATGCCGATGTCGATTGCCATGCTCGTGACCTCGGCACTCGCCGGTCAATTGATGACGAAGACAGGCAAGTACAAAAAAATGGCGATCAGCGGACTGCTCGTCATGACAGCCGGGATGGTGCTGATGTACTTCATGGTGCCAAGCACCCCGATTTATTTGCTCGTCCTGTACATGATCATTCTCGGACTGGGCATGGGGATCGCCATGCCAGTATTCTCCCTGACGGTGCAAAATGCCGTCGCTCCGAAAGAGCTTGGGGTCGCGACCGCCACTTCCCAGCTGTTCCGCAACCTCGGCGGTACGATCGGGATTGCAGTCATGGGCAGCGTCATGAGCGCCAGCATGACCACGAAAATGACCCAGCTCTCCGCTGGAATGGGGCAGGCAGGCGCGATGCCGAACGATCCGGCCTTGGCCGAGAAGCTGGCGCTGTTTAGCAATCCGCAAAATCTGCTCGATCAGCCGAAGATCGAAGCAGCTCTGCACAGCTTATCGCCGGAATCGCAAGCCGCCTTTGTTCACGTGCTGGATATGATCCGCGATGCCATGAGCTACGGCATTACCACGACCTTTTTGACAGGAGCAATCGTGGCTGGCTTCGCTGTCGTGATCGCTCTGTTCCTGAAAGAAATCCCGCTGCGCGGCCAAAGCCAGAAGCAACCGGAAAAACGCGCAGCTGACAACAGCAGCGAGTGGGACGGCGTTCAGCCTGGAAAAGCTTGATCATTGATCATAAACATGCATCATTCGCCGCGTTTTTCGGAAACGGAGACGCCAAAAAGACGCCAGTATCGTGCTGGCGTCTTTTTGCGTTGCATCGCGCTCCTCAACCACAAGCAGCCACCCCCTCGTCGCACCGCTTGCTCCCTTACAACTCGGCTCGCCCGGTACGAATGGCATGGGCGTAATCCATCCAGCCCGCCGCTTCCGCTTTTTGGGCCGCCTGTTCACAGTCGTACGGAAGCAACACCTGTTCCAACTTCCACACCTCATCCTGCTGCTGCAAAATGGCGTATTTGGCATGCGGCGTCATCGATTCCATCGAGTGGGGATAAGGCGTCTCCTCAAAATAAGCTGGCAGTCCCACGCTTCCCGGATTGACGATCCACTTTCCATCCGGCAGCCACATGGACCGCTGCACGTGCGTATGCCCGCAAACGATGATCTTTTGCGGCACAGCAGCAAGCTCAATCATCAACTCAGTCACGCTTTTGTCGTCAGTCCCGTACGGCGCCACCCTTTCCATCAAGTAGGCATCGTCGGCAAAAGGCGTTCCGTGGCAAAACAGTGCATCCTCGTACACATATGACTTTTGGAAGGTCCGCAGCCAATCCAGCACCTCCTGACCAAGCAGCGGCTTCACATACTCATAGGTGGGAGATTCGAAATGATCCTGCAACAAATACCGATCGCAATTGCCCATGATGGAAACGATTGAAGGGCGGTTCATCAAAAGCTGTGCCGTTTCGACCGGAGCAATCGGGCCGAACAGCGTGTCCCCCAGATTGACGATAGCTTGAATCCCCCGTGAATCGATGTCCTGGAGTACAGCTTCGAGCGCATAAACGTTGCTATGTATGTCAGAGATAACGGCTATGGAATGATTGTGCTTCAAGACAGATCGCTCCTTCTCACATAGTGCTTATCATCCATCATACCGCTCCACACCTGGATGCTCCAGCAAAATGAAGAGAACAGCCGGGTATTCAAACTTTTTGTAAATAGTATGTCACTTTCGTTAAATAGATTGATTAAATTCCGAAATTAGCTAATATTAGTATAACACATTTAAAAAACCTGGCTCGGACGAACCTTTTGCAACAGGAGGCTGCTGTCATGAACTATGTCAAATCGGTGCTCAGGCAATTCTCGATTCCGTCTTTGCTTCAGTTGATTTTGAACATCTCTCTGATTGTTTTGGCCGTCATCCTCTGCGTCCTGCTCGTCAAGGAATTGATCCACTTTGGCAAAATGATGCTTTCTGCCGATTCGACCTTGAACGAATTTCTGGAAGCCATCATCGCCTTTTTTCTCTACTTCGAATTTATCGCCATGATCGTGAAGTATTTTCGCGAAAACTATCATTTTCCCCTGCGCTACTTTTTGTACATCGGCATCACGGCGATGGTTCGCCTGATCATCGTCGATCACCACAATCCGCTCAACACACTGATTTACTCCGGCGTGATTCTGATTTTGATCGTCAGCTATTACATCATCAACAAAACTCCGGTCGAGCGGCCAGGGAAGTAAATAACGCATCATGCCTGCAAATCGGGGATGTCTTTTTCACGGAAAAGGCATCCTCTTTTTTCTTTTTCAAAAAAAGTTTGAGAGGGGGCACTGCTGCTGATCGTCTATAGTAATGTAAGCAAGCAAAACGGTCATGAACGTTTTGCCGAGTGCTGCGCAGCACCTTTTTTGCAAGGAGGATTGCATCATGCAGGACGATCGGGAGGTCATTGCGGAGGTTCTTGCAGGCAATAAAGAAGCTTATGCTCTGATCGTCAACAAATACAAAGGAAAAATCGCATCGATACTCCGGCGAAACTTGAGCCCTTCCCTTGAAGTTGAAGATATTGTCCAGGAAGTATTTATCAAGGCGTACTACAGCTTGCCCGACTATCGCCCGGGCCACTCGTTCCCGGCATGGTTGTACCGGATTGCCATCAACCGGGGAATTGACGAGTTGCGCAAACGAAAGCGCACGCCTGCTGTAACGGAAATGAACATGGAGCTACAGGACGAATGCCCTGTCCCGCTGGAAGAGTATTTGGCAAAAGAAGAACGCCACACTTTATGGCAGCAACTGAAGAGACTGGATCAGTCGTACAGGACGATCCTTGATTTGCACTATCTCCAGCACCTCAGCTACAAGGAAATCGGCAGCAAGCTGTCGTTATCGCCAGATGCCGTACGAATGCGCTTGTCCTACGCCCGCAAAAAGCTGCGGGAACAGCTTGAAAAGCAGGAGAAAAAAGGGGGTGCCCCGCTGTGAATTGCCTTTCGCCGCAAGAACTGGAAGCTTATCTGGACGACCGTTTAGCGCAAACAGACAGACAAAAGTGGGAGCAGCATCTCGATCATTGCCCCCGCTGCCAGCAACAGCTTGAAGCGTACATCGACTGTCTCGCCCAAGCGAATGAACCATGGGCTGAAACAATCAGTGCGGACCTAGAGCAAAAAGTCATCCAGTCACTCTCGCCGCATCCTGTGAGCATTTTAAGCCGCACTGCCGATGCCCGTACAGCTACACCCGCTCGCCAGAAAAAAAGGAGTATGACCGTCATGAAAAATGTATCCATTGCCGCTGCGGCATTAGCGCTTGTCGTTTCAGGAGGAATGCTCGTGTCTCCTACTTTTTCCAGCTATGTCAATGCTGCCTTTGCAAGCAAGCCGCTAAACAATCAAGCTCCTGCGCCTGCTGTCTCCAAAACCATCCTGGGTCAATTTGGCGACGACGGAATACGCCAGGCAGTCCAAAACGGATTCACGCAATTCCCGCAGGCACAAGTGACTGATCAAGGAATCACGTTTGCCGTTCAAGAGGTAATCGCAGACCCGCTTCGCATTCAACTGGCAGCCTCCATCACCGATCAAGCGGGAAAACCGCTGGAAGTATTCTGGCAGGATATGTATCAGCAAGGAACAAAAAAACCCGTCGTGACGTTGAAAGACAAACAAGGAAACATTTTGCAGCCTGCCGATTTCGCTGAGGCAGAACGCTGGGAAAACCCGAACGACGAGTGGAAAAGCCAGCGAAACATGGCTGGACAACTTTTCCTGGAACGCGAGCTGAAAACGTATTTCCCGGATGCAAGCAAGATTCCTGACGAACTTGTTGTCGAGTTCTCCATCCAGCAAATGGACGAGACAAAAGGAAACTGGAAGCTGTCCATTCCTGTGAATATGCAAAAAGCAAAAGCAGCGACGCGCTCACAGGCGATTCACAAAAGCTACACGACGCCGCAAGGAATTACTTTTACGTTGCAAGAGATGACGTTTGCCCCAACAGGGGTCGAGCTGGTCATTGACCGGAGCGCAAACACCGACAAATCGGCCAGCTACAGCTACGAGCTTGTGGATGATCGCGGCACTGTTATTGCCGCTCGCGATCCCCAGATGTTTACCGCGAGAGTGAACAAGTCACAGAACGACATTCGTTCCATGTCAGACGTCCCGTTCCAGTCGATTGAGGGGGGCTACCGAAACTTCCACTACTTCCAGCCAATCGATCCCAAAACGAAGCTGTCTTTCAAGCTAGGCTCCGTCTACACGGAGGAACCGACTGATTTTCGCGTCAAAATCGACCTAGAACAACTCGAAAAACAGCCTGTGCTCGCCGCAGATCACGAAGACCGCTTCACCTTCAAAAAATTTGTGAAGGACCCTGATCGAGCCGTTGATGTGGAAGGATACGACGATGGCGCATACAAGGTAAACCCGGATGGCACTACAACGAAAATAGAAGGGCACCATATCGCCTATGACATCACGCTAGGCAAAAATACCGCGCCGCTCTTAACAGCTCCTGCGTATTGGACAATCACAGATGAAACCGGAAAAGAGCATGACACAGACTTCTACACGGACAAATCCGAACTCGTAAACGGCCTGGCGCATTTTGCTGGAACGATGCTGGTGAAGGACAGCGAACCACTTCCGAAAGAGCTGATCATTACTTCGACGAAGCGCATGGTCAAACATGACGATGCTGAATGGCAAGTGCGGATTTTGAATGGCAAGTAAGTAAACATTCATACGAAAAAGGCTGGCAGTTCAGCGGACTGTCAGCCTTTTTATTCCCGTCAGAAGAACTTCAGCATTTACCCAAATCATGCCATGTGTATTACGAAACAACTACTTACGAGACAATTTTCTATTAAATTTATTGCGACAATTAATGATTTTTTCTTTTGGCGCTGGACCTCAAAATCGATCGAAACCAAAAAGTAGCGTATTCATGTGTTCAGAAACCGCTAACTAACCCCCTCAAATAAGTAGCTTCAGCATCAATTTGGTTAAATAGAGTGCTGCTACCGCAATCACTTTGGAAAAAGATACAAGATAAAAATGTATAGATAACACGAAATTTGAATAACCCCATAGTTTCACTGACGACTCATAAATTAAACAGCTTTGAGTTTAGTTTGCCTAGATTAGCTTCAAAACCCGAAGTAAATCAAATTATTTTAAAGAAATTGCTGGCACCTAGAAGATGATTTTACATTGGTAACAAGGACCAGTTTCCTCGTGAAACTGAAGATAAAGCTATAAAAATATTCCATACTAAATATCTTCTTCTGCTACTGCAATTTGAGACTGTGGGACTAGCAGTTGCTTTAATCCATTAACTATCTCAATAAAGTACTTAAACGATGCCAAGTGGTCCGTTTCTGAAATACGCAGCATAAGTTCATTCAAATAATGAGTTTCTTGGACAGCTTGCGATCTCTTACCTTTAGAGTAGTTAATGTTTCTTTCAGATAACATTTTTCTTAAGTAATACTCATGATATTGAGCTATAGTAGTAGTCCTACTCACTCTAGAATCCCTTCCCATTAATTCAGGATCATCTGAGTTCACTCTGTAAAAACTATTACATTCCAAAAACTCTTGCGTTTGAGGTTGTCTTGAAAATACTTTTCTATTCCCCAAACACCAAGTTTCTATACATCTATTTTGCACAATAATGATCAACTTGGATTCATCAAAAGAACTATTTTGTTTTCGTATTTCTTCAATTACCTCTTGTCTCCTTTCATCTATTGTTAACTCATCGGCATCTAATGCTACTAAAAGATAATCAAATTTACCAATTTCGTTCATATCCTCGATAGCTTTAGGAACATCAGTAATGATACTTGGAATTCCACAACAACTAAATAAGTAATAATTATTTATATCTACTAGATATGGAGAATCTACTTGTATTAAATCAGGAAGTAAATGTTTTAGCCATGCAGAATAGATATACTTTTCCGATTTACCTTCAACTAGTATATAGAGGTTCATTGCCTTCATCGTCCTTCTAGATATGCTTCAATATTCATCAGTTGCTTAAATGCCTCATGTTTTGATTTTCCTAAGTTGTAGTCGCTAGCATTTCGGGCTATAACATTTCCGGCGTGACGACTGATAATTTTCCAAGTTTCCATAGGCATGCTATTAATAATATACGGATGGTGACTCGTTAATATAAATTGTGTGTTTTCGGCAAAATTAGTATCTAAATGTAGATCAATGCAGTTAACCCCTAAACTATTTTCAAACTCATCTATGAGAATAATGCTGCTATCAGGAACAAGATTTATTAATCCAATATAAAGTAAAGTTTTTAGCATTCCTGAGGACATTTCTATATAGGAAATCCAATCACACCCTTCTTCTTTAATCTGCAAGTCTAAAATCAATAACTCCTTATTTTCTATCGTAATTGTACTTTTTTGAAACCGAATATCTTCTACAAAGTGGAAAACATCCATATACTGATTTTTAATTTGTTCGAACACTCTTGGAAAATATTCATAAGCGATAGCAAGTTTTCCAAGAAGCGGATTATTAATTTCCCTCATCTTGTCAAATGCTAACGCTTCATTAAAATCACCCTCGTGTACCATTTTAATCTCAGTAATTCTTCTCATCTTCTCTTGTTCGAAATTGAAAAAAAACATTTTCTTGAAGCCTTTTTTGATTGGTTTTATAAGTTCCTCGTCAGAAAAAATATTAATACAACTTTGAGTAGAAGTTACTTTTGGGGCTTTATCATCATCAAATACAACTTCATTTTTCTCTCTATGAAAAATTACTTTTGGAGTATCTGTTTTAGTTTGAATTATTAACTTTTCATTTATAAATACTGATCCTTCTGCTCTATCCTCCTCATTATATAGACTATCATATTCTGATCTTTCAGTTTCTCCTGACCAGGTATAGATAAATTTATCTTCAATAAATTTTAGTTCCCATGAAATACATAAACTATCCTTATTCATTGAGCGGCCCAAAGTAAGATTTCGCAAGCTTAATAGCGCTTTTAAAATTTTCGTCTTTCCAACTCCTGAAGCGCCAACAAGCAAAGTAACCTCGTTAAAATCTATTTTTTCAATAGCCCAATTAGATGTTTTATCTCGAAAAGTTAATGATAGTAATTTCATATTGCCACTTCCTTTATAAAAAAATTATTCTACTTAATTGTGTGTAAGTTACAATTTCTGTAGTATTCTTCATCTCAACATGTTTTCCTTTATTTAAAATGTCTTTTTCATCAACCATATCTTTATCCATCACTTTTGTGACACCAGCAAACATCGATTAGACAAGCAACAGATCACCGATAACTATTTCACTCTGACGGGAATCACAAACGACACCGTCGTCCCTTCCCCCGGCTTGCTCTGGATGGACAAGCCTTTGCCGTACATTTGCGTCAGTCTGCGGTGCGTATTGGACACGCCGATTCCGCCTTTTTCCTTCGTGGCGAGGTCCAGGATTCGCTCCACGATTTCCTTGTTCATTCCGACACCGTCGTCCTGCACTTCAAACCGGGTAGCGTCTTCCTGCCGCACAATTCGTATCCGCAAGGTTCCGCCCTCGATCTGGCTCAAAAGGCCGTGGTTGACGGCATTTTCGACCAACGGCTGGATGGTGAGCGGCGGGATGAGCACGGTTTCGCAGCCAGGGTCGACCTCCCACTCGATGGACAAGCGCTCGCCGAAGCGTTCCTTTTCGATGTACAAGTACGACTCGACCAATTCCAGCTCGTGGGAGAGCGGCACCCGCTCACCTGTGTTCAGGAAGTCGAAGCTGATCCGCAAAAACGAAGTAAACGCGTCTCCAAGATTGCGCATCTTTTCTGTATCGATGTCACTCAAAGCCAAGATGGAGCTGAGTGTGTTAAACAAAAAATGAGGGTGAATTTGCGCCTGCAAATACGCTGCCTCCATGCGCAAGCGCTCATCGACGGTTTGTTTCAGCGTCGTCAGCGACCAGACCCGGTATTTCAGCTCCATGCCGTCGACAGGTTTGCAAATATAATCGTTGGCCCCGGCCAAATATCCGGTGTATATGTCTTCCGGCTGGCTTCGCGCGGTCAAAAGCAAGATCGGCAGTTCAGACAGCGTGAAGTGCTCCCGGATTTTCTGCGTCAGCTCATAGCCCGACATGTGCGGCATCATAACATCCATAATAATCAAGTCCCACTGCTTGGCGAAAAGCAGATCAAGCGCGTCTCTCGCTGACGTGCACGTCGTAATCTGATACGGCGACAAAATTCGCTCCAGCACTTTGAGATTGACCGGATCGTCATCCACAGCCAAAATGTTGGCACCTCGTTCGGCAAATGAACAGGCCGCCGTGTGCAGGGAAGACCAGGAAGGGTGAAACTCGTTGCGCACGGACTTGGTTAATACAGGCACCTGGTACGCCTTTTCGCCCGAACGCTCCCGCACCCGGTTGTTCTCCACGCTTGCCATGCTTTCCGGCTCTGCCACCACCGGAAGTAGAAAGCTGAAATGCGAGCCTTTGCCCGGCTCGGAATGCACCTGCAGCTTGCTGTCGTGCAATTCTACCAGCTGTGCGCAGATGGCAAGCCCCAGGCCAATTCCTCCGCCGTTGTTCACTCTTTGGCCGCCTTGCTCATACGGCTTGAATATTCGCGCCTGCGTCTCCTCATCCATTCCGATTCCCGTGTCCGACACACGAATTTCCACCTGATTGCCTACTGCCTCGGCAAAAACGGTGATCGCTCCTTGTTCCGTAAACTTCAAAGCGTTGTGAATCAGGTTGAACAAGATTTGCACGAGACGCTTTTCATCTGCAAGAATCGGCGGCGTCGAATCGGGAACTTCCATCTTCAACTGGAGCGGCCTGCCCTCGGCCATATAGGCAAGCATGCTGATCACACCGGAAGTGACCGCCTGAATGCGCAGCGGCTTTTTGTCCAGCACAATATGCTTGTCCTGCAAGCGGACAACATCCAGCAAATCGTCCAGCAGGTGGGACATTCTGCGGCTGATCGTGATGAGCAGCTCCATGTCTTGTGTGCTGCGGCTGCCCATGACGTGTCTTTCGCTCATGACGACCGTCTCCGCAATATTCATGATGCCGTGCAAAGGCGTTCGCAGCTCGTGAGATGTATGCGCGAGAAACTGGTCTTTTTGCTTGTCGGCTTTCTTCAATTGCTCGGTCAGCATCGCCCGCTCTTCGGCATGGCGGAAATACCCTCTGAACCAGTACGCCGAGAAGCTGACGAGAGCGGCGATCAGGTCAACAGGATAATAGACGTTTTTCATGTCGATCAGCTGATACTGCTGCAACACGCCCCAAATCACGTTGGAATACACACTGACAGCGGCGATGAGCAAAAACATCGCATCCTGCTGACTGCGCATCAGCATGCGGACAATGATAAAAGCAAAAAGCAGCAGCGGCCCTAAATAATACAAGGAAAGCAGCTTGGAAGAAAGGTACACCCACTCGGACGATGCCAGCAAAAGGAACAGCGAGTACAGGCTGAGCAAGAACAGGTAAACCCGGAACAGCCTGGAGGTTGTCTCTCCTCCCGCATTGGACAGTCTTCTCACCAGCAAGATCATGAGCAAAGGCTGCCAGATGTAAGACAGCAGTTCGATTTTGAGCGCCCACGCGTACGGAATCGGGAACCAGAGCAGCATCAGGTTGTCGTAGTCAATCACTGTCTTGATCGCGACGCAAAACAACAACAGTAAGAAGAATAAAAATTCCTTTTGGCGCGGCTTGAAGACAAACAGGATACCCGCGTACAACCCGTGCAGCAGCAAAATCAAAAAGGTCGCCATTTGCAGGCCAATCGAATACCACCGCTCCGTATCAACCGCCGCCTGCGAGCCGAAGTAAATGTCTTTGATGATTCCTCCGTTGTGCGGCCGCTGAAAATTGGCGCTCTGGATCAGCAATTCAATGACCTTGGCGTCTCCTGCCGTATACGTGGCTGTGTAGGAAGCCTTCCACGGCTTGGTCGTCTCTGCTGTTGTTGCAGGCACGCCAAGTCCACCGATATGCTCTCCGTTAATCTCAATACGGGAAGCTGCCTCGATTTCCTGAATCCAGAACGTATACGGTTGCTCCAACTGCTGATCGACCAAAATCCGCAGCCGATACGTTCCATAGCCGTACGAATCAACAGCATTCGGAAAAGCGCTGCTCCAGTCACCGGGTACTTGAACGTATTGCCACTCCCTTTCCGGCACTTGCTTCAAATCTTTTTGGCTCAGAAAAGCATTCGGGTAAAACTCCCACTGCCCTTTTAACGAAATGGAAGGAGAACGCTCAAAGTCCCATCCACGCATGTCTAGGACACCTTGCTCTACATCAGGATGCTTTGGGTCTGCATTGAGCGAGTACCACATCCAGCGCAGTCCCAAAAGCAGCGCAAGAAAAAAAGTCAGGATGATTGCATACTTCCAGAGAGGCGCTGCTGCGTAATGAGGTATGGTTCGGCTATGTCGTTTCATCATAGTTGCATATTTTCGACATCAACATGTTTATCCCTTTATCCGCCTACGCAAACCGATCCCCAGAAAAATAGGCGACAAGCGTCCCAAAAGCGATCCACGGTGCAAAAGGCAGCTTTGACTGACAGCTCGCCCGCCCGGCTATGAGCAGCGCCAAACCGTACAATCCCCCCGAAACAGACGAGTAGATCATCGCCCACACAAGCAAATCCGGCGGAAGAAACAGGCCGATCGCCCCGTACAGCTTGACGTCTCCTCCTCCGATTGCGCCATCCGTCACGACTGCGATCAGCAACAACAGCAGAAACACGCCTGCCGCTCCGATCAGCTGAGCGCTAAAATCGCTGCCCTGATAAGGAAACAATCCGCGCAGCAAAAGAACGGACAGGCAAAAAGGAAGCAGCACGCCATTGGGAATGCGGCGGTCAGCCAAGTCTGCCACAGTGACGAGCACGAGGAAAGAAACAAGCGATAGGCCGAGCAGCAATTCCCCTGTCCAGCCGTATTTCCAGTACGTAAGGGGAAAACACAGCCCTGTCACTGCTTTCATAAACCAAGCCCCTCTCTTGAATCGCTCGCGTTCTTTTTGGTCACGCATGCCAACTGCCCGCATCCCGAGCGCTATGCAAGCAGAACCAATCAGCAGACCGCTCCAGCCCAAGCCAAGCGCAAGCAAGATTGCAGACATCTCATCTCATCACCTCACTCCACAGAATCCGGAATCATTTCCCTCATTTTAGCTTTGCAAGTTGAGACAAAAAAAGCCGCTCGCTCCCCTCTCTTCCATGCGCAAGCTGATAGCGGTGATACCTTTTCTTTCTCCCGTGGTTTATAGTAAGAATGGAAATGCACTGTACACCCTTCATGAAAAAGGATGCGAACCATGCGAAAAATCATTGTTGTAGGTGCCGGAATTGTTGGCGCTTCGACGGCGTATCAGTTGGCAAAAAGAGGCGCAGAAGTAATGATTGTCGATCGAAAAGATAAAGGACAGGCAACCGATGCCGCAGCCGGGATCATTTGCCCGTGGCTGTCGCAAAGACGCAATCAAGCCTGGTACAGGTTGGCCAAGGAGGGGGCGCGTTTCTATCCCTCGCTGATTGCCGAGCTGGAACAAAGCGGAGAAACGAACACCGGGTATGCCCGGGTGGGAGCGCTCAGCATCCATACAGACAAAGACAAGCTGCTGACTTTGGAAAAACGGGCACTCACGCGCAAAGATGATGCACCGGAGCTGGGGGATGTCTCCACGCTTTCAACTGACGAAACAAAAGCGCTGTTCCCGCCCCTGGACGAAAGCTATGCTTCTGTCCATGTCACAGGAGCCGCTCGCGTGGATGGCCGCGCCTTGCGGGATGCTTTGCTGCGCGCCGCGCAAAAACACGGAGCGTCCCTTTTGTACGAAAGCGCTGAACTCGTTTACGACGGGAACCGGATCGCAGGGGTAAAGGCTGGAACGGAGAGCATCACAGCCGACTCTGTCGTGATCTGCGCCGGAGCGTGGGCCAATCACATTTTGCAGCCGCTGGGCGTAAACTTCCAGGTCACCTTCCAAAAAGGGCAAATTGTTCATCTGGAATACGCAGACAGGCAGACAGACAACTGGCCTGTTGTGATTCCTCCAAACGACCAATATTTGCTGGCATTCGATGAACATAAAATGGTGATCGGCGCCACACACGAAAACGATGTGCCAAGCTTCGATACACGCCTTACGCCAGGCGGCTTGCACGAAGTTTTTGCCAAAGCACTGGACATCGCTCCCGAGCTTGCCAACAGTACATTCGTCGAAGCGAGAGTGGGATTCCGTCCGTTCACGCCAGGGTTTCTGCCTGTCATCGGCCCGCTGCCCGGCTGGGAAGGCATTTTTGTTGCCAACGGCCTCGGCGCATCTGGCCTGACGATGGGTCCTTATATCGGCTATCAGATGGCGAAGCTCGCTCTCGGTCTGGAAGTGGACATACCGTTAGAGCATTACGACGTGTCAGGTGCCATTGCGGCACAATCCTAGCTAACAGCAACGAGGTCTTATCCTGTAAAGGGATAAGACCTCGCTTCATTTCATACCGCTCACCTTTATACAAACTGCCTGCTGTCATTGTTTTTCCCGAACCGATAAACCGCGATCAGGGCAAACACGAGGGCAAATCCTCCGAGAATGAGCAAATTCACATACAAGCTTCCCAAGCTCTGGCCTTGCTGTAGCTGATCGATGCTGTCCAAAAGCCAATGCTGCGGCAAAAAGCTCGATATTTTGCGCACGGTCTCAGGCATGATGTTCACCGGGAAATAACAACCTGCGAGCAGGCAGCTCGGGGTAATGATCATATTGCGCATGGCTCCTGCTGCCGATGTGCTTTTGGCAAATGCGACAATCGTCAGCGCAAGCCCGATTGCCGTGAGAGCAAACAGCAGCAGGACAACAATCAACGGGAAGGTCGGCATCCCCGCATCGATATGAAAAATCAGCTTCATCGCCACCAGCGTGACAACAATCTGCAAAAAGATCAGCAGCAAACTGACGACGACATTGGACAGCACGTACGCTCTCGCTGACATCGGCGAGGAAAGCAAGCGCAAGAACGTCCGGTTCTCTTTTTCCTTGAGGATGATCTCGGACAAGTTGGCCGCAGAAAACATCATGAACGTGATCAAGTAGCCAATCGTTTGGTACGACATCATTTTCTCATTCGAGGTGTCAGGCTGCGCCGTCGCTTTAAGCTTGAAAGGATGTTGGCTGTAGCTGTCGTAAATGCGGGCAAAAGCCGCTTCATCGCCTTTTGTCTCCTTGCCGATCGCAGCCACGTTGCCAATATAGCTTTGCAGCATCGCTTTGATGTATGCCGTGACCGACTCGCCTTTGACGGAAACGATGCGGATGTGCCCTGGCTCGCCTGCCTTCACACGATCCGCAAAGCCTTGCTCGAAAATGATGCCGCAGTCCAGATCGCCCGAAGCGATGCGTGCACGCAGCGTCTCCTCATCCAATGGAGTTACCTGAACTTGACCAAGCCCCTCCAAGTAACGGATGACTCCGCTCGTGACCACCTGACTGCCATCTTGATTGACTACCCCGGCCCGGATCGTTCCTGTACTTGCATTGCTGTAAAAAAACAGCGAGATCAAAATCCCGACAATCGGCAGACCAAAGTACAAGAACCAGTTCTTTTTCTTGCGGAACGTATCTTTCAGCGTTTTGCGAATGAGCCACACCATTTCATCCATGTTAAAATGCCTCCCGTCTGCGAATGGAGATGACCGTCAAGACCAGAAACACAGCTGCGATTCCAAGATTCAGTCCGATCACTTTCCAGACGGCGACGATATTGTCCATGTAGATCAGCTCCAACAAAGCCGTATTGATCCAACGCAAAGGAGACAAGTTGGTCAGAAGCGTCAAGATGCCCTCCGTGTTCTCAATCGGAAAATACGCGCCGCCAAAAAACGAAGCGCACTGCAAGAAAATCATCACTACCATGTACGAGCCTTCCTGTTTGGTCAGCAGAAACCCGATGCCAAGTCCCAGGCTCACCGCCAAGAGTACCTCTGTCAACAAAGCAAGCAGAACCAGCCAAAAATGATTGCCCCAGTAAGCATGATAAACAAATTTGCTAAACAGCACGACGACCAGCACACAGAGCGTATTGATGAACACATTGCCGATCATTTTGCCAACCAGAATTTCTCCCTTGCTGATCGGCGCTGCCATCAGGCGGATTGCCGTCTTCCGCGCCCGTTCCGCACCGAACAAATAGTTGGCGGAAATGATCGAGAACAGGGCGATCATCGTTGTCATCGACACGGCGTAGTAATCGATGGAGCCTGGTTTTCTGACTGCTGCCAGCGTTGTTTCCTGAATAAAATCTTTGCTTTCCGCTGCATGTTTCAAAATGTTTGTGCCGACACCCGGACTCACCTGAAAGGCGGCCGTGCCGAGTGCATAACGATCGGCAAAGGCGACCAGCATCCCTTGCAAAATGCCGCTTTCCACTGTGTTTTTGCTGCTGCCGAAAAACGCAATGCCCTCCTTGTCAATCGTCGCATAAGCCGTATAGCGCCCGGAGCTGACTTCCTGGCGCCAATCCATCCCCGGCCTGATCGGGACGACTTCCACTCCTTCTTTTCCGATCGCTTTCGTAAAGCTGTCCCAGTACGCAGACATGTCGTTTTCCGAAAAAGTCGCTTGGTACAGCAGGCGAACCTCCCCGACCGAATGCTTTGACGAAAAAGCATTGGACAAGCCCGCACCCAAAATCAGCATCAGGATGATCGGCAGGGCGAGCATGAAGAGAAACGTTTGCCGATTTCTCACGCTGGAAAGAATCTCTTTTAACGCAATTCTCCAAATAGCCATCTGGCATCTCCCTTTCTCTAGTCCCGCAAGTTTCTGCCTGTCAATGTCAGAAACACCGATTCCAGATTAGGGGCTTGCTCTTCGACAGAGCGAATCTCTACCTGGTCTTTAATCAACTGCTGGATAATCCGGTTCAAATTGTTGACTTCCGACTTCGACACGATCTTGAGCGTGTTTTCTTCCTGGCGCACGGCAGTGACCCCAGCGATTCCTTGCAGCGATTCGATGGAGATCGCTCCATCCGCGCGAAAGCCAATCCAGATTTCTTTCGTGTCTGTAATGATCGATGTCAGTTGCTCTTTTGTGCCTTCCGCAATGATTTTGCCGTGATCCACGATGGCAATGCGGGTACAAATCTCTTCGACTTCTTCCATGTAGTGACTCGTGTAAATGATCGTGCAGCCCATCTCGTTGAGCTTGCGAACCGACTGTAAAATGTAGTTGCGCGACTGCGGATCGATCCCGACTGTCGGCTCATCCATAATGATCAGCTTGGGAAGGTGAGCGATGGCACAAGCGATGTTGAGCCGCCGCTTCATCCCGCCGGAAAAATTTTTCGGGAAGCTCTGGTGCTTGTCGCCCAATCCGACGAACGCGAGCGCTTCTTCCGTCCGCTCCCACAGCATCGCTCCCCGCAGACCGTACAAGCCGGCAAAAAAGCTGACGTTTTCATACGCGGTCATGTCTTCGTAAATCGCCAACTCCTGGGGGACGATGCCCGTATTCATTTTGGCGAACTTGCTGTCCTTCACGATGTTTTTGCCGAGCAGAACGATTTCTCCTTTTGTCGGCCGCAACAAGGACGCAATCATGTTAATCGTCGTGCTTTTGCCCGCTCCATTCGCCCCCAAAAAGCCAAAAATCTCTCCTTCGCCGATGTTCAACGTCATATTGTCCACAGCGATAAAATCGCCGAATTTTTTGGTCAAGTTGCGGATTTCGAGTACATGGCTCATCCGACTCAGTCCCTTCGTGGTTATGCCTGTATTGTAATCAAAGAGGATGCCCCTATGTCAGTGCATAAGTTCATCCCCTCGCCGTGAGATTTTTCACTTGTTTTCATGAGAAACATCATTCGTTTCGGTGCGGCAAAAGGGTCGTGACGCGAAAGCCTTTCGTCCCGTCAACGATGACCGTGCCTCCCGCAGAAGCGGCCCGCTCCTCCATCCCCAAGATGCCCAGTCCCTTGACGACCTTTGCCGTGCCGACTCCGTTGTCCTCGACAACAGCCTTGATGAACTTGTTCAGCACCCGCACCTCGATGGAGATGGCTGTCGCCTTGGCGTATTTGAGCGAGTTGGTTACAGCCTCGGTCGCGTTTTGCTGGATGATTTTCCACTGAATCGGAGTCACAGCGTCAATATCTCCTTCAAACGTGAGCGTAGCAGCCACCGTTCCTTTTGCCGACAGTTCGTCCACGAACAGTCTGAGCCGATTGATCCCAAGCTCCTCCGGCCTCGGCTTCACTTCCTTGAGCGTCAGCCTGATGCGCTCCAGCCCTTCTTTGGAAATCGCAATCGCATTGCCCAACAGCTCACTGGCCTTTTCCTGGTCGGTAGCAAGCATCATGCGCGCCGCCCCCATCTGGATCAAAGCGCCAGCCACCGCATGTCCGACATCGTCGTGAATTTGCTGGGAAAGCCGATTGCGCTCCTCCAGCTTGATCGTATATTCGGATTGCCTGATGTATTCGTTGTTTTCGCTCAATGAACGCGACAGCCGCTGCAAATCCGCCCGCAGCCGCTCCCGCTCGCCCTCCAGGGAACGAATTTTTTCCGACAGCATGCTGCTGCATGTGAACAACAAATAGCTGAGCAAGCCGCTTAAAAGGTATACAGGAACCAGTTCCAGCGGGAGCAAAAATCCGCCTGCTCCGATCAGGACAATGCCCAATCCCTTGCCAATGGTTGACGAAGGAAGCAGTTCACATATGTTCATCGGCAAAAGCAGCCAGAGTAAAGGCTCCCAAAAAACCGCACCTGCCGCCACGAGCACCAGAGACAAAGCGGACAGCAAACGCTTGAACTGCGGCTTTTTGAAAATCAGCAAGGAAATGTTGAGCGCAACGTACAGCAAATAGATCAGGATGAGCCACGGGTTCACTTCGGAAGCAAGATGGGCGAGAAACGAAGCGATCATGATATAGCCAAGCACCGTTGCCTTATTTCCAATCGTCCAACGATCCATCGATGAATCTTCTCCTATTCTCCAGACATTCTCGTCTCGCCTGTCAGATAGTAAATGGCGATCTGTGTCCTGTGCTCCAGGCCTGTTTTACTCAGGATAGAAGTAATGTAATTCGCGACTGTCCCTTCCGAAATGAACAGCTTTTTGGCGCTTGCCTTGTTCGACAATCCCTTGGCAATCTGCTCGATGACTCCCAGCTCCCGTTCCCACCACTTCAAAATCGGAAAAGCTCGTCAAAATGATTTTCATGCCTTCTCCTATAAAAGAGTTGTCGTCCGCGATCAACACCTTGATCTTCATCGTGGGCTGCCCCCTGTCCTTCAAGCCCCTCACCGCACTGGCTGCCGATTCCGGCGTCTGTATGATTGGATGAAGCCGCATTTTTAGCAAAACTATTATAACAAAAAAAGTAAATGCAGATGCCATGCATTGGAAATGTATGACGGTTCGAACGAAAAAAACAATTACTTATAGACTGACGGTCAGTCATATGGTAATTTACAACCAACTACCGTCCGTTTTCCAAAAGGAGGAAATCATGAGACGCATCGTCAAAGACCCCGTTACTCGTCGCACCGAGATACTCGAAGCAGCCGGAGAGCTTTTTCGGCAGCAAGGCTATGTCCATACAACCGTGAACGCAATCATCCTGAAAGCTGGCGTAGCGAAAGGAACGTTCTACTACTACTTCAAGTCGAAAGAAGAGATTTTGGAAGCTTTCGTCCAAGGAATGGTCGATCGTCTCGCTGCCGCATATCAGACACTGGCAGACGATCCAAAGCAGACTGCTCTGGAAAAGCTGCGGCAGATGCTGCGGGGGCAAAGCCGGATCGCGCAGCACGAACAGGAATGGATGGACAGCTTGCATCGTCCGGAAAACAGAGAACTGCACGAGCGGCTGAATGTGGCGATCGTGCAAAAAATCGCCCCTGTCTTCGCGCAGGTCGTCGAACAGGGCAACAAGGAGTCCGTGTTTGATGTAGCAGCCCCTCTGGAAACGATCCAGTTTTTGCTCGCAGGCTCGCAGTTTCTCCTGGAATCGAATATTTTCGGCTGGGATCGGGAAGAACAGCTCGCGCGCAGCCGGGCCATGCAGACGATCATTGAGCGAGCATTGGGTGCCGAGCCGGGCGCGTTTGCTTTTTTGGGAGGTGCCATTTGAGCGCCCAAACCAAAGCATTTCGGCAATTTCTCGTCGTCTGGTCCGGGCAGTTTTTGTCGGCGGTCGGAAGCGGGCTGACCGCTTTTGCCCTGGGTGTCTACGTCTTTCAGACGACCCATTCCAGCACGAGCTTCTCGCTGGTCATCCTCTTTTCCTTTTTGCCGAGCTTTCTGCTCCTGCCCTTTGGCGGGGTGCTGGCAGACCGCTTCGATCGCACCCGGATGATGATCATCGGTGATATCGGCTCGATTATCGGCATTATGTTCATCTGGTTTGTCATCTGGACCGGACAAATGGAGCTGTGGCATATATACGCAGGTGTGGGGATCAGTTCGATCTCGACTGCGCTCCAGACGCCCGCCTATAAAGCGGCGGTGACGGACATGGTTTCGGAAGAGCAATACTCGCAGGCGAGCGGCCTGATTCAACTGGCAGGTTCTGCGCAGTATCTCCTGTCGCCGATCCTCGCAGGCTTTTTGCTTGGCTTCTTTGACATCCAGATCGTGCTGCTGATCGATATGCTTACGTTTTTGCTGGCGGTTGTGGCTGTGCTGCTGGTCATGAACAAGGGCAGCAAACCACAGCCCGCGGATGAAAGCCGCGATTTTTTCGGCGAGCTGTCCGAGTCGTTCCGATATCTGCTCTCGCAAAAAGGCGTGTTTTTGCTCGTCCTGCTCATGTCTGTCGTTTGCTTTTACATCGGGCTTCTGCAATCGCTGTTCAGTCCGATGATGCTGACGTTGACCGACTCCAAAGTGCTGGGAATCTCGCTTTCCCTGGCGGCGTCCGGGATGCTCGCCAGCAGTCTGTTCATCGGGGTGAAAGGACTTGGCAACAACAAGCCGAAGATTCTTTCCTTTTCACTGGCGCTTGCCGGGCTGTTTTATGCACTGATGGGTACGTTTCCGGCAGTCGTTCCGATCGTCGTGTTCGGCTTCCTCTTTTTCGCCGCGCTGCCTTTCGTCAACACCAGTCTGGAAGTATTGATCCGAACGAATATCGACAATGAGAAGCAAGGGCGCGTCTGGTCGATGGTGTCAGCCATATCCCAAGTAGGCTTGCTGCTCGCTTTCGGTTCGGCAGGCTTTCTCGCCGACCATTTTTTCTCTCCCCTTCTCGCACAAAATGGCGCACTTGCTGACACGGTTGGACAGCTCATCGGAACAGGAGCAGGCAGAGGGATCGGCTTTTTGTTCATGCTTTCCGGTGTGATGGTTTTTGTACTCGCTATCGTGATCGGGCGGGTGCAAAAAATCCGGGAGCTGAAGCTGGGAACGGTAGAAGAAAAAGCATAGCAGACAATGGAACGCAAAAAGCCGGACCCCCACTTGAGGCGGTTTCCGGCTCGTTTCTTTTTACGGCTGACTACCAAAAATACAATTCCTCTGGCAAAACTTCGTCGAATTGTGGACTACCGCTCTCGTCTATCTCCACCTGGATGCCTTTTTTTGGCCAAAGTGGCCAGCTCCTGCTTCGTTTTGGCACTGGCTTTTTCCAGCAGTGGATTCATCGACAAGCATATATAACCTTTGGGGGCAAAGCCGCCTTTCTGTACATTGAGCAACAATCCGTCCAAGTTTTTGACTTGGTTCTGTTTCAGATTCAGCCAGATCAGCTTCGTCATGGATTGCAGCGGTGCCATCCATGAGCGCCTTCAAATTGCGCAGCCCTGCCAGCGGCTTTACTGTTTGATCATGTAGCGGATTGTCTATGACGAGTTGCAGCACCTCCAGATTTTTCATCTGACCAAGCGGCTGCAGGTTCGTCACTTCGTTGTCAATTACGTGGATTTCCTTCATTCGTGTGCTGTTTTGCAGGCGTTCCAGCAGTTGGCTGACATCGGTCGCTCCGCTATATCTGTATATGAACAGCTTTTGCAGTTGCTTCAATTGTTTGAGTGAATCGATATTTTTTACCTCCGCGTAGTGCATGCTCAAATCCTCAATACGCTGGAGTGGACTGACATCGGCAATCGCCACAACACTGAACGATGCCTTTTTTAGCTTCGGCAATTTGGCAAGCGGCTCCAGATCGAGAGCTTGAAATCCTTGCAGATCAATCTCGGTCTGACGTTGCCATCCCCGTTTTCTTCACTCCTTTTTGAGAAAAAAACAGCCGCCGCAACAAACGCTCTGTGCGACGACTGTGGAGCTGGCTTCATCCTATTCGTTTTGGCTAAATCCATATGTTTCGTACACGTTTTCACAGGGCTTGCCCGGCGTCAATTCCATCGTGCCCGCCGTCAAATTCATCACAATCGAGAATAGCGTGCAGTCTACCATCTCGTCTGACTCGCTTGTTGTTGCTTCCCCGTGACGGCATATTCCTTCGGGGGTTCCGGCGTGATCGCGAAAAATATGTTTGAAGCAGTCGGCATCTATGCTTCCTTGTCTGGCTGCCAGCAGCTTGGAGGTGCGGCCCAACCGCAAATACGTGTCAGCCGCCCCCATGCGGACACAATCCTCTGCCTGCATGCGCTCTCCGACAAAATGATTGGTGTGGACGATATGGCCGTCTGGCGGATAAAACACCTCGTAACGAACCGGGGCAGTCTCGATTCCGACCGTCTCGCCCTCCCGATGGGCGATCAAATAGTTGGCTGCTGTCCCTCGCGGCAGCCTTGTCACTTGGCGAATGGCCTGCGGCAGCGTGCGGCTGTTTAAAATGCCCCGCAAAACGATGTGGATCGGCACTCCGAGCGCTTTTTCATTCGTTCGCAAAAAATTCAGGCACACGCCGATCCCGTCTGCGTTCATGCCGATTTTCCCGACTATTCCCGCTTCGGTGATCATCAAAATGGTTGGGCGCGGCGGCTGCTCGATCTCTACCACGACAAGCCCGGCGCCCACGAGATTGATCCAATCCCAGTTTTGTCCGAGCAGCGTCTCCCGGTTCTGCGTAGCTGGCGCAACAGCCGCGATGCACGTACAACCGTCCGCCTTGTGTGAGGTTGAGGTGTCTCCCAGATTCGTTATAATCTCGCTGCGCACGTTCAACGCCAGCACGTCGAGCAAATCAAGCTCGGCCCCTTCGCTGATGCCCCTGATCTCCTCCATGATTTCCTGATCGTACTGCTCGATCCAGGGGATGAACTGCGCCGCATACGCTGTGGCGTCTTTCCATTGGATCGCGGCTCCCTCGCGAAAAGCACGCTCGTACGCCCGAACGTTGCTCCTGATTTGCTCACTCGCCAGTTGGCCGAATTGCCGCCCGCGCTCGCGCGGCGTACCGCTGATCCGAAAGACAGGAAATCTGTTCATGGACAGTGCTCCCCCTTTTACAAGCTCTTTTCCATATAGTAGCGATCGTTTCCGCTGCCATATTCGGCAATGCGTGTCTCCACAATTTGAAAACCCGCCTTTTGATACAGCGCAACCGCGCCTTTGTTGTCCGGGCTGACCGTCAGGCACACTTTGGCAAATCCATCCTTGCGCAGCCGATCCAGTATTTGCTCCAAGAAAGCAAAGCCGTACCCCAAGCCTTTTTTATCCGAGCGAATCAAATATCCGTACATGTAGGCATGATCCGGGTTGCGAAAATCACGCATCAGCTCGCAGACACCGACAGGCTTCGCATCTCCTTCTTCCTGAAACAGGACGAGGCAGCCGTGTCTCGCCAGTGGGACCAGCACCCATTCGTCGATCGCTCCGTGCACGCCAAACGCTTCCTGCTCCAGCTCCTTCAGCATGGTCAGCTGCTGCTCTGTCAATGTCTCTACAATCGCAAGCGTTGTCGCTCTTGTTGTATGCATAGCGCCGATCTCTCCTTTTCCCTGGACATGAGGGGCGATTTTATGAAACCGTTTCTTGGCGGACTGTCAATTGTGTCAATACGGCTTCGTCAAGCTCCACCCCGAATCCTGGCTTGTCGGACAGCAAAATTTGATTTCCCTGGCAGGTCAAGTTAGCGACGTCTTTGGCAAAAATGAACGGTCCGGCCAGCTCGTTGGAAACAATATTTTTCTTCGCGATCGACAGGTGCGCCCCCGCCGCGCTCCCGATAGACGATTCCGGCATCGACCCGATCTGGCACTCCATCCCGGCCATCTCCGCCTGATGAACCAGCTTGGCCGCTGGGTAAATCCCGCCGCACTTCATCAGCTTGATGTTCACTTTATCGGCTGCTTTTTTCGCGATCACCTCGCGCATTTCGCTCGCTCCCAGTAATCCTTCGTCGACCATGATCGGGATGGATGTCTGTCTGCGAATGTCGGCCAATGCGTCCAGATCGTGGGCGACGACAGGCTGCTCCATCCAGTCAATCCGGCAATCTTCTACTTGCTTGAGAGCCGTCAATGTATTCGTCCGATTTTCCCATCCCTGATTGGCGTCTACCCGCAGTCTTATATCAGGACCGACGGCTTCACGAACGGCACGAATGCGCTCGATGTCCGTCGCCAAGTCGGAGCCTACTTTTATTTTGATCGAGTCAAAGCCATCCGCCACAGCCTGCTTCGCTTCTGCCGCCATCGTTTCAGGCTGCAAAATGCTGAGCACGTACGGAAGAGTGAGCACGCTGTGGTACTTGCCCCCGAGCAACTGATAAACAGGCTGACCTGTCGCTTTTCCCATCAAGTCATAGCACGCCAGGTCAATCGCTGCTTTCGCTGCTGGCGCTTTGTACACGCATTGATCGAGCAAATGGTGAATGCGTTCCAGAGCAAACGGATTTTCTCCGATGATCGCCGGAGCCAGGCTGTGAACGAGCATGGCGTACGTGCTTTCCCATGTCTCCCCCGTCACATGCTGATCCGGCACGGATTCGCCATAGCCGACCAAGCCTTGATCAGTCTCTACTTTTACAATAATGGAAGGCATCTCGTTGTAAGAAGCGTACGCCACAATAAACGGGCGCACCAGCGGCAACGTAATGGCATGTATATGGACAGACGTAATTTTCATGTTCTTCTTACACCTCCGGCTTGGTTAAGGAAACTCTCGGGATTTGCCGGTAACCGACGGAGACGGCTTTTGCCTGTCCATCTGCCTGGTTCGCAAATCCAACGGTCAGCTCGCTGCCATCCATCTGTGCCAGGAAATAATTCTCGGCAATCGGCAGCAGCGGGTACTTTAAGCCTTTTTCATTCGGGAAAAGAGCGGTATGATTCGTCAGCACAAGCGCGCCTTCCTCGACGGTCACACTCACGTTCATCCCTTCGCCGGAAGCATAGTCGCCGACATACGCCTGGAAACGCTCCGGGGATACACAATAATCCTCGTACTTGGTCAAAGGCTCTGCGGCTGCTCTTCCCTCGATCAGGTTCAGCGCAGTCAATGTCAGCTTTTCGACAGGCGTGCCGATTAGATTAGCCAAGACGACTGCTGTCAGCCCTCTTTCCGGGACAATCGCCAGATGCGCCGCCACTCCTTTGATCGCCCCGCCGTGCTTCAACAGCGTGCCCCCGTAATAATTCGGCTCCACCATCAAGCCGTAGCCGTAATGCTTTTTATAGTTGCAGATCACATGCGGAAGCGTCATTTGCCTTACGCTTTCGGCCGACAAAATCCGTTCCTTGCCCACGCATCCTCCCGTGCGGAAAATTTCCGCGTAATTCAACATGTCGCGGACGGTCGAGTTCAAATGTCCCGCAGCCATCACCGCTGGCCCTTCTTCCCAATCAAAGTCGGGGTACACTTCCAGCTTCCCGTGATTGTCCCTTTTGTGATAGATCGTGGTGACCTCCGGGAACCGCGGCAGATCGCCGAGCAAAAAGGTACTGCTTCGCATATCGGCAGGTTCGAGGATGTGCTCCTTGACGTAGACGTCATACGGTTTTCCGCTCACTCGCTCGACAATCGCCCCGAGCAGGGCATAGCACTCGTTCGAGTAGCTGAAATGCTGGCCCGGCTCGCCCAAAAGCTCATATTGCACGTGGGCTAACACCTCCAGCAAATCGGCATGCGTGCGGATCGGCTTTTGCTGCTCCTTTTTGATAAAACGGTGAATCGGGTTGTCTTCCTCCGGGATCGTATCAAACAAGGAGTTTTTGACGGCAAGCATATCGACAGGCAGCGGCGGGATTCCCGCTGAATGCGTCATGAAATGATGAATCGTCATCCGTTCGGTACACGCCTGATCCGGTGTCCGAAACTCGGGCAAATAAGCGACAACCGGGTCGTGAACGGACAGCTTGCCCGCTTCTTGCAGCTGCATGATCGCCATGCACGTAAACGATTTGGTGACCGAAGCCAGCCCCATGACCGTGTCTGGCGTTATCGCCCATTTGCGCTCCGCATCCCGATAGCCGTATGCTTTTCGGTACAGACTGTCGCCATGTTGATTGATGCCGATGATCACCCCCGGAGCCTGGCTCTCTTGGACCGTCTGTTCGGCGAGCGTCTCGTATGCGCTTACCCAATCTGGTTGATGCATGGTTCACACCTCCTTCGGCAAGCGGACGACGCCTACGGACAGACTCGTTACCTGGCCGCTCTGATCGCGGTGGAACCGGATCGCCTGCTCCTCGATATCTTGTTTCATGACGAAATAATCGTCCCCGATTGGGCGCAAGGCAAGCTGCTTGCCACCCAGGCCGAGCGTCAGCACATCGCTGTCAACCGTCACTGGCAGCTTGCGGTCGACTGTGACCCGATACGTCCCGGTGTACGCCTGCAAATCAGCCGCAGCGACTGGTTGCTCCGCGCCAAAAGGAACAGACGGTGCGTCAGCAGGGCGACCTTCCTGCGTGTTGATGGCAAAATTCAGCAGCTCGACAATCGGTGTCTCCGCCAAATTGGCGATCGCAATCGTTGTAATGCCGCGCTCTGGCAAGATGACCATCTGCGATGCGACTCCTTTCAACCCGCCGCTGTGCTCCAGCTTGGTCGTTCCGTAGTAGTCCGGCGTGACGAACAAGCCGTAGCCGTAATACTGACCGTATCCCATGCGAACATGCGGGTAAGTCATCTGCTCCACGCTCGCTTTGGACAGAATCCGCTCCTCGCCGACCAATCCACCAGTCCGGTATATGTCCATGTAGCGCAGCATGTCGTTGACCGTCGTATTCAAATGGCCGGATGCGAGCACGACTGGCCCTTCCTCCCACTGCGGATCAGGGTACACTTCCGGCCCTCCCTCTTTTTCCGCCAAACGGTAAATCGTCGTCACTTCTTTGTACTTGGACAGCTCCTGCAAGGCAAAGGAGCTATTCGCCATGCCCGCAGGCAGCAAAATGTGGTCGATGATGTACTGCTCGTACGTTTTCCCGCTGACTCGCTCAATGATCGCGCCCAAAAGGGTATAAGCGTCGTTGGAGTAACTGAATTGCGCTCCGGGCGGCCCCAACAGCTGGTAGTCGATGTGGCTCATGACCTCCATGAAGTCTTCGGGGGTGTTCACCCATTTTTGCTGTTCTTTTTTGATTTGCTTGTGAATCGGATGATTCTCGTCTGCAATGTCGCCGTCCGGCAGCCCCTTGATCGCCAAATAATCGGTGGGCAGCAGCGGAAATCCGGCTGTATGGGTCATGAAATGATGAATCGTCATCCGCTCGGTGCACGCCTGATCTGGTGTAACAAGCTCCGGCAAGTAGGCCAAAACCGGATCGTGCACCTCCAGTTTTCCAGCCTCTTGCAACTGCATGATCGCCACGCATGTAAACGACTTGGTAATCGAGGCGACACCCATTACCGTGTCAGGCGTAATCTCCCAGTGGCGCTCTTTGTCCCGATAACCGAATCCGCGGCGATACATGCTCTTCCCGTCCTGGTTCAAGCCCACGCATACGCCCGGTACCTGGCACTGGTCGATAATCGGCTGCGCTGCCTGTTCAAATTGCTCTTGCCAATCCATTTTCTCCACCCCGTTCCCTTCTGTTTACGGCTGCACCCAACTGTCTCCCAGCATGATTCCGTAAAGCGAATCGAGCTTGACGCCATGCACCCGCTTGTTTACGGCAAGGAATGTCTTTTCTTCCGAGTAAGGAATCCAGTAGGCTTGTTCCACCGCGATTTTTTGGATCTCTGCAAAAATTTGCTTCCGCTTCTCCTGATCGCCGACAGTGCGGCTCTGTTCGAGCAGCGTATCCAGTTGCTCGTTTTTGATCTGGGCGTGATTCAATCCGCCGATCTGGCTGGAATGCATGAACAAATACAAAATGTCCGGATCAAAGTCGGTGTAGCCGAGCACATTCAAGTCAAACTGCCCTTTTGCCGACAAATCCAGTACGCTGCCCAGCTCCGCGTTTTGCACCTTGATCTCGACGCCGATTTCCTTGAACATGCTTTGCATCAGCGGAATGCTTTGCGAGCTCATTGCTGTGAGCAATTGCAGGCTCAAAGGCTGCCCGTCCTTTTCCCGGATGCCTTGTCCGCTTTCCTTCCATCCGGCCTCTTCCAGCAGCTTTTTGGCTTCCTCGATATTGAACGGGTAGCCGTATGTTTCCACAGCGGGATCGTAGCCGAACATTTTCCGCGGCAATGGCCCGAAAGCACTCTCTCCCTCGCCTTGCAGGTCAGCCTGGATGATCGCTTTTTTGTTCAAGGCCATGTTCAGCGCCTGACGCACACGCAGGTCGCCGAGAATCGGGTTTTCCAGGTTCATTTGAATAAAATTCACCCCCAGCTTCGTCGCTTCCAGCACTGCGAATTTGTCGCTTTGCTTGTACCCGGCTGCTTCCCGCGGCGAGATGGAAGCGATGTCGATCGAGCCGCTTTCCAGCGCGGCAATCGTCGTCTGGGCGTCTTTGATGAATTTGAACACGATTTTGTCCGGCATCGGCGGCCCTTGTGTTTGGACAAAAGGCTCTGCCCACTGGTACGCTTCATTGCGCACGAGCGTGATCGACTCTCCGGTCTTCCAGCTCTCGAATTTCCACGGCCCTACCCCGACCGGGTGCCGTCCATATTCGTTGCCGTATTTTTGCACCGCCTCCATGGACAGCGGCTGCGTCACGTTCGCTTGCACGAAGTAGGACAGCAGCGGAGCAGACGGTTCTTTGAGCTGGATGACGAGTGTCAGCTCATCCGGGGTAGTGATGGAGGCAATCACACTGAGCAGTGGTCCCACTCCTGGCGATGCGGTCTCTGGCGCCATCGCCCGCTCGAACGTCTCTTTGAAAGAAGCAGCCGTCAGCGCCGTGCCATCGTGGAATTTCACCCCCGGACGAATTTTGAAGGTCCAAGTTTTTTGATCGGCGGAGATGTTGTACGACTCCGCCAAATACGGCTTGATTTCGTTTGTTTGCGGATCGAGCGACAGCAGGGAACCGCCAATTAACCTCGACACGACTCCGCTCACGTCCATGTTTGTTTTGTGCACGTCGAGCGTATCCGGCTCTGCCGAAAGCCCCAGCGTAATCGTTCCCCCTGCCTGCGGCGCGCCCTCCGCCTTTGGTCCGGTTGCTTCCGGCGGCTTCGACGGAGTCGCTGACTGGCTGCAACCGATGACAAAGCTGATTAGCATGCAAAAGGTGAACAGGCACCCGATGCACCTGGCAACTGCTTTTCTTTTCCCCACAATGATCCCTCCCTCATGAACAATGGCTATTCGTTTACCCACATATCCTGGATCGTCAACGTTCCCAGCGGATTGGCTTCCACGCCTTGAATGCGGTTGCTTACGACCTGGAACGTTTTTGCCGAATACAGCGGAATCCAGTACGCCTGATCAACGACCAGTTTTTGAATGGCGGCGTACGCTTTCTTTCGCTCACCCGCGTCCGTTGCTGTGGAGCCTTTTTCCAGGAAATAGTCCAGCTCCTTGTTTTTGATGCGGAAAAAGTTCAATCCGCCGATCTGGTTCGAGTTCATGAACAAGTCCAAAATGTTCGGATCGATGCTGCCGTGATCAGTTGCCATCAAGTCAAAAGAGCCTTTCACCGCTTGGGCATGCGCTGTCGCGGATTCGTAATTTTGAATATTCAGTTCTATTCCGATCTCTTTGAACATGCTCTGGATGAGCTGATGACCAGGCTTGGGATCATCGACGATCATCGTGAGGCTGAGTGTTTTGCCGTTCTTTTCGCGGATACCTTGTCCGTTCGGCTTCCAGCCCGCTTCCTCCAAAAGCCGGATCGCCTCTTCCTGGTTGTACTTGTAGCCGTACTGCTCCACCGCCTGATCGTAGCCAAACATCGTGGGCGGGATCGGCCCGTAAACAGGCACGCCTTCTCCCTGCAAATCGGCAATGACGAGCGCTTCCTTGTTGATCGCCAGATTGAGTGCTTTGCGCACCTCCAATTCCCGTAAAATCTCATTCTCCATGTTCATGCCGATGAAGCTCTCCACTGGCTGCATTCCTTCCAGCACGGTGAAGTCTTTGTCGTCCTTGTACTTCTTCACGTCTTTGGCAGGAACGCCGGCAATATCAATCGTGCCGCTGTCCAGTGCAGCGATCAGCGTCTGGTTGTCCTTGATAAATTTGATGACGAGCTTGTCAGGACGGACTGGCCCCTGGTTTTTGACGAACGGGGCTGCCCATTGGTAGTCATCGTTGCGGACAAGCGTGATCGATTCTCCTGTCTTCCAGCTCTCAAACTTCCACGGCCCAACCCCTACAGGATTTCGTCCGAAGTCGCTGCCGAATTTTTGCAGCGCCGCAGGCAAAATCGGCTGCTGATAGCCTGCGTACGACAAGGAACCAAGCAGTGGCGCGGTCGGCTGATCCAATTGCAGAACCAAAGTTGACTCGTCGGGAGCAGAAATCGAGCGAATCGTGGTCAGCTCCTGTCCGGTTACCGGAGACGCTGTTTTCGGGTCGATGGCCCGTTCCATGCTTTCTTTGAAAATGGCAGCGGTCAGCGGCGTCCCGTCGTGAAACTTCACCCCTTTTCGCAGCTTGAACGTCCACGTTTTCCCGTCCTCCGAGATCGCATACGACTCGGCCAAATGCGGCTTCAGTTCAAACGTGTACGGATCGAGCACCATCAAGGCTCCGCCGAGCAAACCGCCGACAAAATTGCCTGCGGAGAGCGCGGTCTTTTGAGGGTCGAGCGTGTCTGGCTCCACCTGATAACCGATCGTGATGGTGCCGCCCGTTTTCGGAGTTAGGCTGGCGGTCGGTTTTGGCTGTTCCGCACTGCCTTGTTCAACTGGAGCTGTGGCAGAACTGCATCCGACTGCCGACAAAGCGAGTAAACAGACAAGCAACAAATACGACATGCGGCGATCCAAAAGCTTCTGTAGCATGGGTGCCCCCTTTTATGGCCTTGGCCAAATTTTCATTGTCGCTATATAGTCGCTAATTGCCGCTGAGATTTCCCTGTTGAGCTGGCGGACAGGAAACTAGCAGCCTGACAATCGCTCCGGCTTTCGCACATTTCGCATAGGAAAACCGGAGCCTGTCGGGTGTACGCTTACTGGTAATTCAACCGATAGACAGCGCGAGGACGTCCTTGTTGATACGGCTGTTCTTCGCCGATGACTTCCACTACCTGGTGGTCGATCAGCTTTTTCAAGGTGCGCTCCGAGCTGCGGCGGCTGATCTGCAAATAATCCGCCAGGTCGGTAGCTGTAAAGCGATTGTCGCGGCGCAGCCTGACATACTGGACGAGCTTGTTGATCGTCGCCACGCTCGACCCTGTTTTCTCGGCGATTTCCAAAATGGTCTTGTTCTCGCTTTTGAGCTGGAACGTCTTCGCCTGGGCGTTGACCGGGCCGATCACTTCTTTTTCATCCGTGACCAAATAGGCGCTGTTCTCATTCTGCTTCCGGGCGTGGTAAATCGCAATTCGCGCATTCGCCTCCGCTTCCTTCGCCGTCAGGCCAAACCCGAAGCCCATCGTCACTGTTACTTTGCTCAGTTGTTCGACGTTTTCCAACACTTGCACGATCTTGCCGTACTCGATCATTTGCTCGATGCTGCCGCGCGTGCCGTATATGATGAACTGATCCATCCCCAGCTTTTGGATCGAAGCATCTGTCTCCTTGACCAGTTCGAGCAGCTCTTGCAGCAAAATGATCGCTGCGTCCTGCATCTGGCTTTCCGTCTCGTAGCTTGCCCGTTCCTGCTGATGAAAAGTCGCGATCCCGACGGCAATTTGCGAGTTTTTGCTGATTTTCAGCTGACCGAATGCGACGGCCTGATTGATCGCGTCCCGGATGTTCTTGTCCGGAACGATCAGCGGCGCACACGGTATGCCCAGCTCGCGCAGCCGAACGTGCACATAGTCAACGCCAGTCAACGCGAACTTGCTCTCTTGTTTCTCCCAATGCTCCCGATGAAACCGGATCACTTCCTCGACGTCGAACCTCGTGCCTCCGTCTTCCACAATCTCGCTGTAATCCGTCACATGCCAGGAAGTCGGCTGCAAGTCCAGTTCTTCTGCCACTTTTGCGATATACGCAGCTTTTGGCATGTCGATGGAAATATGCTCCAATCCCCCCTCGACATTGAGCATGGTATGAAACAACGACAGTGAGATCGTGTATTCATCAAAAGGAATGTACACCGCTGGCCATTTTTTTTGCTCGATCTTGTCTCTGGCGAAAAAATACGGCAGCGGCCCGGCAAACAGCAGCACATCGCAATCGTCAACAAGATCGAGTATAGCTGCACTCTCTTTTGGATTCTGGTACGTATACGATTTCATCTGGATATTCGCGTCTGCGTTGACGTTTTTCAAGATTCTTGGCAGAAATTCTTCCGAAGAGATTGCCGCTATTTTAATGAGCATAAGTCCATTCCCTTTTCTGTCTTATTTCCAGACTTCCCGATAGACTCTGAGGAAGTTTTTCGCCATGATCAGCTCGATTGCCTCGTCCGTATACCCTCTGCTGGCAAGACCGCGCAAGATTTCCGGCACCTGGATATGTCCTTTCACGACGTCAAAATCTTTGCGCGTCAGCGAAGTGAGTGCATCCGGCGACTCGTATTTCATAAAAGGCTCGATAATATCAAGGCCGATTCCGACGTGCTCGACCCCGACAAGCTTGGTAATGTGGTCCACGTGGTTCAGCAAATGTTCGAGATCAGACTGTTCATCCCGATCCGCGACAAAAATGTTGACCCCATTCATCCCGATGACTCCGTTCGTGGCAGCAATCGCCTTGATTTGCTCATCGGTCAGATTGCGCATGGAGCTGGCGAGTGCCCGACAGTTGGAATGGGAAGCGATGATCGGCTTTTTCGCGATTTCCACGACATCCCAAAAGCCTTCGTCGTTCAGATGGCTCACATCTATAATCATCCCCATCGCTTCCGCTGCTTCAATCAGCCGCACGCCGAACTCGGTAATCCCGCCTTTTCGCCCTTCACGCACAGGTGTAAAATGACTGCCGTCGCCCACGAAATTGCGCCTGCTCCAGACGAGTCCCAGAAACCGGACCCCCAGCTCGTAAAAGACGCGCAGCATACTCAAATCATTGTACAGCGGCTCCGCCCCTTCCAGCGAGAGGACGAAGCCGACTTTCCCCGCTTTTTTCGCCGTCTCGATATCCGCCACGCTTTTGCATACCATCACTTTGTCCGCAGACTCGTCCGCTTCTGCATGCAGGGCGCTGATTTGCTGAAGCGCTTTGCGCAAGCCCAGCTCAGGCAAAAACTTGCTGTCGATATAAATCGCGGAAACAACCGTCTGTACCCCGCCTGCGATAAAATCCGGCCAATAATCCGCTGCAATGACTTGTTTTCTGCCTAGCTCACGCTGAATCGCCACATCCATCAGCAGATCAAAATGAGCATCGATCACATGTGTCATACGCCGTGTCTCTCTCCTTTTCCCAAAGGCTCTCTCATATCTCTACTATTTCAATGCCTCAGGATTGAGCGCTTCCAGCTCAGCCAAGACAAACCGTCCATCTTTGCGAATCAGCCGATCGTCGAACCAAATCTCGCCGCCACCGTACTCGGGACGCTGAATCGAAACCATATCCCAATGAATCGTCGAGTTGTTCCCGTTGGAGGCAGCGTCGTAGCATTGGCCCGGGGTAAAGTGAAAGCTTCCGTCTATTTTTTCATCAAACAAGATGTCGCGCATCGGCTCCCGGATGTAAGGATTGACCCCTAGCGCAAATTCTCCGATGTATCTCGCGCCTTCATCCGTATTCAAAATGTCTGTCAGCCGCTTCGTATCATTGGCTGTCGCTTGCACGATCTTGCCTTGCGCAAACTCCAGGCGAACATGCTCAAACGTAAAGCCTTGATAAGGAGAAGGCGCATTGAAAGTAATGACGCCGTTCACCGAATCTCGAACCGGGGCTGTGAATACTTCCCCGTCCGGAACGTTTTTGTCGCCAGCACACAGGACAGCAGGTATGCCTTTGATAGAAAAGGCAAGCTCCGTGCCTGGTCCTATTATTTTGACACGGTCTGTTTGTTCCATCAATTCCTTTAGCGGCTGCATCGCCTTCGCCATCCGGGCGTAGTCCATCGTGCAAACGTCGAAGTAAAACTGTTCAAAAGCTTCCGTGCTCGTATTCGCCAACTGCGCCATGGCAGGATGCGGATAGCGGAGATACACCCATTTTTTATGGAGCCGCACTTGCCGTACTTGGCTGGCAAAAGTCGCCGCCAGCTTCATCTGTTCCTCAGGCACATCCGCCAGCTCATTGATGTTGTGACCGCCTTCGATGATGATCACCGCGTCTATCTTTTCCATCTGATACCGATCAATTTCCGCCTCGTCCCTGAACTGCTCGGCAGTCCCGCCTAGCAAAAGTTGGCGTTGCACCGTGCGATCCCGCAAGTTTACAAAAGGATGCCCGCCCGCTTGCTGTACCGCTTTCACCAGTTCTTTGACCATGGACATATCCACTTCAATCGCTTCAATCAGTACGCGGTCTTCCGGCTGTACGCGGGTAGAGTAGTTGACCAGCACATTCGCCAGTCTGGTCAGTCGTGAGTCCAGCATCGTTTCCTGACACCTCCGTCATCTGTAAAATTTTTTTCTTTTGCCTGCCTCATCACCCGTTCCTTTCATAAAGATGACAAGCAACCAGTCGCCCCTCTACCTCTTGTAAAGCAGGGGCGGTCGTCTTGCATATATCCATGCACGCCCAGCAACGCGGATGAAACTTGCAGCCGCTCGGCGGGTTGGACGGCGAAGGCAAATCTCCCTTTAGGAGAATCCGTTCCCTTTTTTCATCGGGATCAGATACCGGAACGGCCGACAGCAGCGATTGCGCATACGGATGCAACGGTTTGGCAAACAGGTCTTCCTTGTTCGCCAGTTCGATCACCTCGCCCAAATACATGACGGCCACTCTGTCCGCGATATGCTCGACCACGCTCAAATCGTGCGAGATGAACAAATAAGTGAGTGAAAGCTGCTCCTGCAAGTCTTGCAGCAAATTGAGAATCTGGGATTGAATCGACACATCGAGGGCGGAAACCGGCTCGTCGGCGATGATCAGCTTCGGTCTGAGCATCAGTGCGCGGGCAATTCCGATCCGCTGGCGCTGTCCGCCGGAAAATTCATGCGCATACCGCGCCAGCTGCTTTTTGCTCAAACCGACGAGTTCCATCGTGTCTTCGATCAATGCTTGGCGTAGTTCTTTCGGAATGCCGTGGGCGATCAGCGGCTCGGTCAGGATGCTCTTGATCGTCAGCTTGGGATTGAGCGTATCAAACGGATTTTGAAACACCATCTGCATATTGCGTCTGACCTGGTGCATGTCCGCTTTTTTGAAGGGGCGAATGTCTCTGCCTTGAAACACGATTTCGCCTTCGGTTGGTTCAATCAAGCGCAAAATGCATCTGCCCAGCGTCGATTTGCCGCAGCCCGATTCCCCGACGATTCCCAGCGTCTCCCCTTCCGTCACCGTCAAGTTCACACCGTTTACGGCGTGTACGCAGGTCGGCTGTTGCAGCCACCCTTTTCCGGTGAGAAACCGCTTTTGCAAATTTCTCACTTCCAACAGCGGTGTTTTCATGCATTCACCGCCGTTCCCTTGGTGTGCTCCTGATACAGCCAGCAGCGACAATCGGATGCTTGGTCGACAGCCAAAAGTTGCGGATTTTGCTCCAGACAAACTGGCATGGCTTTGTCGCACCTGGGAGCGAAGCGGCAGCCTTGCGGGTACTCCTCCGGGGTCGGCACGCTGCCCGCGATGCTGTACAGGCGCTTTTGCCCTTTGGACCGATGCGGGGTCGACTGGATCAGCCCGATCGTGTACGGATGCTTCGGGTTGCGCAGCAACGTACGGACGTCAGCTGATTCGATGACTTGTCCCGCGTACATGACCATCACCCGGTCACACGTCTCTGCCACCACTCCCAAGTCGTGCGTGATCATAATCAAGGACGTGCCCCGCTCCGTACGGACGTTTTGGATCAGCTGCAAAATTTGCGCCTGAATCGTCACATCCAACGCTGTCGTCGGCTCATCCGCGATCAGCAGCTTGGGGTTACAGGCAATCGCCATCGCGATCATGACGCGCTGCCGCATTCCGCCGGACAAGCGATGCGGGTATTCGTGGTAAATTTCATTGGCGCGCGCAATGCCTACCTGTGTCAGCAGCTCGATCACTTTTTCCTTGGACTGGGCACGCTTCATCCCCTCGTGCTTTTCCAGCCCCTCGCTCATTTGTCTGCCGATGGTCAGGACAGGGTTCAGCGATGTCATCGGCTCCTGAAAAATCATCGCCATTTCTTTGCCGCGAATGTTTTGCATCTCGTGTTCGCTGCACGACAATATTTTTTGCCCGTTCAGTAAAATGCTTCCTTCCGTCTTGCCGTTCTTGCCCAAAAGGCGCATCAGGGACAGGGACGCTACGCTTTTGCCGCACCCCGATTCTCCGACGATGCCCAAAGCCTCGCCTTTTCTGACGTACAGCGAAAGATCGTCTACGACCTTGAATGCCTTTTCATTTTTCGTAAAAGTAGTTGTCAGGCCGGATACCTCCAGCACATGGGTCATTTTGTCTGCACTCCTTTCCAGCTACAGCACTCGCTGCCTTGATTGCTCCGACTCATGCTTTCGGGTCAAAAATGTCGCGCAAAGCATCTCCGAGCATGTAGACGGTAAAAACAACGACGGTAATCGCGATCCCCGGAAAAGTCGCCAGCCACCAGGCTTCCCGCAAGTAATCTTTGCCTTCGTTCAGCATCGTTCCCCACTCCGGGGTAGGCGGCTGTGCCCCAAGTCCGATAAACCCGAGCGCAGATGTGGACAGAATCGCTCCGCCGATGAACATGGTCGTATACACAATCAGCACGTTGGCGATATTCGGAATCAATTGGTTGATGATGATCCACCAGTTCGAGCTGCCGATGGATCTGCTCGCTTCCACGTACCCGGACTCTTTGATGGACAGCGCTGCTCCGCGGACCAAAATCGAAAACCCGGGAATGGAGGCGATTCCGATCGCAATCATGGCATTTTCCTGGCTTGGCCCCAAGGCCGCGACGATTGCCAGAGCGAGCACAATCCCCGGCAAAGCCAGCAGTACGTCCATGATTCGCATGATCAGATTGTCAAAAAATCCTCCGATGTAGGCACTGGTCACTCCGATGAGCGTCCCGACCACAAAGGTCATCGCCGACGCCATGACTGCTGCCGTCAGCGTCACCCGCGTGCCGTACAAAAGCCGCGATAAAATGTCTCTGCCGATCGCATCCGTCCCAAGCCAAAACTGTTTCGACGGGCCTTGCATGAAAGCTTCGTAATACGTTTTGGTCGGATCGTGCGGGGCAATCCACGGGCCGATAATCCCGATCACGATAATGCCGAGCATCATCAAAAAGCTGTATTTCGCCTTTTTTCTTTGCATGATTTTGCCGAGCAATTCGAAGCGGGGAAGCTGGCGTTCTTTGCGCCACATGGAGCGAACGGTTACGGCCTTGTTGATCTCGCTCATGTCATGCACCCTCCCTTTTGGCGGAAAAATTGATCCGGGGATCGAGCAGAGCGTACAAGACGTCAATTACAATCACGACAACGACGTAAATCGCTCCGATGAACAATGTCGTTCCCTGGATCATCGGAAAGTCCCGGGAGCTGATCGCCTGGATGGCCAGAGTGCCGATTCCCGGCCAATTGAAAACTTGCTCCACGATGACGGCTCCACCCAACAGGCCCGCAAACTCCAGGCCAATGACGGCGACAATCGGGATCATCACATTGCGAAAAGCGTGGCGGAGCAAAATGATTCGTTCCCCCATGCCTTTTGCCCGGGCGGTTCGGATGTAGTCGTTGGACAAAATTTCTACCATCCCCGCGCGAGTAAGCCTGCTGAGTGCTGTCGCCATCAAGGTGCCGAGCGTGAGGGCAGGCAGCACGATATCCAGCAATCCGGTTCCGCCCGCAATCGGAAACCAGCCTAAATGCACCGAGAAGACGAGGATGACGAGCAACCCCAGCCAAAAACCGGGCAACGCCATGCCCAAGGTGGAAAACATCATGATCATCCCGTCGATAAACGTGTCCTTGAATCTCGCGGCAATCACACCCAGCCCCACTCCGACGATCACGGCAACGCCCAGGCTTGCCACTGCCATTTTCGCCGTTGCCGGAAAGCGTTCGGCGATCTCGGTACTGACCGGCCTGCCCGTTTTGAGCGAAGTGCCCAAGTCTCCTTGAATCAAGCCGGATGCGTAGCTGACATACTGGGAGACGAGCGGCTTGTTCAGCCCAAGCTCTTCGCGCAAGGCTTCGATTTGCTCCACTGTCGCCCGCTGTCCAAGCATAATTCGCACCGGATCGCCCGGGATGAAATGGATGAGCATGAAGGTAAACACCGAAAGTCCAAAAAGAACGACGACGCCAGACATCAATCGTTTGAGAATAAATTGCGTCATGAGGCAGGCACCTGGTTGCAAAGATAGATGAGATAACTGCCGTTTTGCTTGCCGGCAAGCAGTGAGCCAAGCCCGACTTTTTTGCCATGCATTCTGGTGATCGACACGTTCCGCCCCTCCCTGTTTGTTTTTCAGCGACATTTGTCGTTATATAGTCGCTATTCATTTGAGTATCAGTCTATTCGAAATTGATAGAAAGTTCAATATGTGATTTTGATTTTTTCTGATAGTGGTGGGAACTAGGCGGGCAGCCTGTGGGCGGACAAGTATTGCCAATCAGCTTTTTCATCTTCAGGCAAAAAAGAGAAAACCCGCTTTCTCCTGCATGGCAGAAAGCGGGTTTTTATGCGTGATTAGTCCCAATTCGGCAAGTTCACGTCTTCGTCTTTTATCAAAATTTCTTGGTATTTCACGATCTTATTGTTCGCGTCGACCTCGAACAAAATGAACCACATGCCGGGCACTCCGCGGAACTCCCCTGACTCGTGCAGTTGTTTCGCATCATCTGGAACGGCATCGCCAGCTTTGTACTTATCAGTTGGCTGTCTGTCCGACATCGTGTTCAAGTAGCGCACGTTGTTAAAATCAATTGCGGAAGGCAGAACAACTTTGGAGAAGTACTCATCTGACGAAGCTTCCAAATGGGCACCAAGCTCTGGCAAAGGGGTTGGTGTGCCTGGGTCGGTCGGCGTGCCTGGATCAGTCGGCGTTCCCGGATC
>NZ_DOTK01000016.1:0-38527 GCF_003521185.1 Brevibacillus sp. | reverse complement strand
GGATCGCAATTTCGTGCTGCAATCGGTCAAAAATTATGTGGGCAACGGAGCAGACAACGAGACGATTCAAGGAGAGCTTTCCTTCACGGAAGAGGGCAAGACCTATCGCTACAACCCGGTTAGTTACACGAGCTATTTGTACAAGGAACGGGATACAAAACCGTCTTACGTCTACAGCTTCTTAGGGCGTCCAGCCTCCATGACCGCCGATGCAGATGTGTATGCGTTTCTTTTGTCGCCCAGCCTTAATCGATTATCGAAGGTGCAAGCACGTTTGGATCGCTACGCGCAAACGATACAATACAATTACAACGCTTACGGTGATGTCACCAAAGAGATAGATCCGAAAGGCAACATCACAACGAGAGAATATGTAAATCCGCTTCTCCTTTCTGCGCTGCGTATGCCTGCCAGTATAACGAAGACGGCCGCAGACAATCCGGAGCACTACCACAAGGAAACGTATGCGTATAATTCCAAAGGGCTTTTGGCAACGGAAAAAATCATCGATTCTTATCCGGATGGCGGATCAGCAAAGGTCATGCAGGTAGACAGAGCTTATACGTATAACGATAACAAACAGCTGACCTCCGCAACGGAAACGAGTACGGGACCAGACGCGAAGACAGTGACGCAAAATATTACCGGGTACGATCCGCTGGGGCTGTATCCTGTTGACATCAACCTGCGAGTCGAAGTGTCGACTGGGCAAATGCAAACTTTGCACCACGGCTTCGCCTACGATGGAATGGGCCGACTGACAAATCGTGTTTACCCGGACGATATGGCTGTCTTGTACGAATATGATTTGCTAGGCCGTCGAACGAAAGAAAGCGTAACGAGCAAGGAACAAACCAGGACAACTACCTACGCCTATGACGATACGGCGCGCAAGGTCACAATGGTACTCCCGAACGGCACCAAGCTGGTCACTCAGTTCACGCCATTCGGAGAAATCGAATATAAAGAGCAAGTTGCAGCAAACGGAACTTCGCGTCCTTTGCTGTACAACACCTATACGCTAGACGGCAACCATCTTTTGTCCAGTGCGCCATACGCCGATCAAGAACGTGCGACCACGTATGTCTACAATACAGACGGAAGCATCTGGCAGAAAAAAGACCCTGTTGGCACCACCGTATACTTGACTGCCAATTCGATCAGCGATGGTACCAGCTTCGCACCCGCACTCACCCGTATGACACTTGCGCCAAACGGGTTGCAAACAGTTCAATATCACGACCGACAAGGCCAGCTCGAAAAAGAAATTCAGCGAGCAGGAGACGGAGCCAAAAACCTGACCGCCGAGCTTGTCCGAAACTCGTTTGATCAAGTGAAGCAGAAGACAGAAAAAGACCAGTCAGGCAAGACACGCGTTTGGGAGTACCGCTACACCAATGACGGCAACCTTACCTATTTGCTGGACCCGGAACAAAACAGCTATCAGTACGAATACGATGCGCTCGGAAATTTGTTGACCGTCACTGAAAATCAGATGCAGACAACCAAAAATCATTACAATGCTCTATCCTGGAAGCTTAGCGAACAGGATGTGCCATCGGGAGCAACTGAATCTTATTCTTTTAATCAAAATGGCACGCTGAACACCTTTACCGACAAGACAGGAAATCGCCACGCTTATCGATATACGCCGTTTAACGAGCTGGCAAGCTTGATGACCCGCAATGCTTCCGGTTCCGTGACCAACTTGGAAACCAGAGACTACGTCCCGAACACGTCACTGGTCCAGAAGGAAACAAACAGCAATGGGGCGGACATCAACCCGACGGCCAACAATTATCGGGAGATCACGTACAACTACGATGCGTTTCAGCGGTTGAAAAGCCAAACGGTATTTGGCCGCACGTATCAATTGGGATATACGGACAATGACGATGCGAAAGACTCACTGACCTATCCGGACGGAACCGTAGTCAACTATAAATATGATCCGGCAGGGCGGTTACAGGAAGTAAACAGCCCGCTGACAGGAAAAATTCAGTACGACTACCATATGAAAGCCAGCGGGGAAAGCTATCAGCTTGCGTATCCGAACGGTTTCAAAGTAGAACGGGATTTGGACTCGTTTGGGCAAGTAGAAAAAATGACGCATCGAAAAGAAAGTCCCGTGTGGAGTGAAAACAACGAGTATTCGTTCGGCAATGTCGTTTCCAGCGAAAAAAATGGAACGCTGTACCGATACGATTATGACAAAGTCGATCGTCTGACCAAGGAAGTTGTTCCAGGAACCACGAACCAGTATACGTATGACGGCCGCGGGAATCGCTCCGCTTTTGCAGGAAAACGACCTGCCGACAAAGGTGTGACCACCTATACGTTTGACGAACGGAATCGACTGCGAAGTGCGACCAACCATACGACCGGATTGGATGCGACCTACACGTATTTCGGGAACGGGCTGCGTGCCACCAAGACGGAAAATGGTGTGCAAACAAAATACGTGTACATGGACGGAAACGTCTTGGAGGAGCTGGATGCGAACGGCAATGCGATTGCCCGCAATGTTTGGGGCAATGAACTGCTGTTCCGCAAAGACTTCCTCACCGATAAAGGCGGATATTACGCGTATAACAGCCATGGGGATGTCGTCTCGATTTTGGACGAATCAGGACAAGAACAAAACAAATACGAGTACGACACGTGGGGCAATGTCATCTCCAAGACAGAGGGAATGTCCAACCCGTTTCAGTACAGCGGAGAAATCTACGACGAGAAGAGCGGCTTTTACTATTTGCGTGCCCGGTATTATGATCCGAGGGTCGGGAGGTTTATTTCGGAGGATACGTATAAGGGTACGGTGGATAATCCGTTGTCGTTGAATCGGTATACGTATGTTCTTAACAATCCATTGATTTTTATTGATCCTACTGGACATGCTGAGGTTTCTTTACGAGCAGTTTGGCTTGGAATGACCAAAGCTGGTAACGAATTACCAGGGGCTTTGAAAAAAGCAGGAGTCGAATATGTAGGACTAGAAAATGTTAACACACTTTCAAACGGGAACTGGGATTCAGATGATGCCTTTGCAGCTGGTAGTGTTGCCATTAATATTGTTCCTGTAGGTAAGTTGCTTAAAACCACTAAAGCAGGAACTAAAACTGCAGTAAATGCATTTAAGAGTTCAAAAGGATTACCGCAAAGTATTCGCGATATGATGAAATCCCAGAAGATTGCACCTGACATTTTAGATAAGGGAGTCCATTTTAATGTAGGAAAAATCGAAATAACTGTTGTTCCTACAAATCAAGGAGGTATTGCTTTTAAACCGACTCATCCAGGGATGGCAGCAAAAAATCCTAGTCAATATAATTCTGCTCTTAAACAAGCAGAAGAAGCTATTCAACATCCAGAATTTAGAGAATGGTTATTGAAACATGCTCAAAGAGGATTGGAGTTATCTAAATCGGGAAAACCAGGGAAAGGAGCAGAGTTTAATTTCCTGATAAAAGCATTGGAGGATATGAAGTGAGGATAACAATTGACTTTATGAAATTACTAACAACAGGTAGCCTAGGAAACTTTACAGGAGGAGAAACGGAAGAAGAAATCATAAATTTGATTGGACAACCTGAAATTTATACACCCGAAAGGAAGTCATATCCCGCTTTTGTTATTTATGGGGACTTGGAATTTCGACTCCGTAAAAATAAGATAGAAACAGTAGTGATTACTCTTAATAATGGCACTATAAACATGCCTAATAGTATTGAAATCAAAAACTTCAATGGAGGAAATGAACTAACAATTGATTTCATTAAGGGACTATTAAGCGAGAATGGTGTGTCGTGGACACTAGATAGTGTAATGTCCGATCAATATCAAGCTAATTATGTATCGGACAAAGGTGTTCACTTTGCATTTGATTTAGAAGAGTCAGGAGTTTTAACTAAGATCGGTATCGAGTATAAATTGATGGCTAATTCTTAATCAAGGTATCCCAAACGAGTAATTTACGCTCGTTTGGGGTTCTTTAATTTTTCCTAAAGAAGCAAGGTGAAAATTTATAGTATTCCTGTTTCATGAAGACAGGTGTGTGAACATGTTTAAGCCCGAAACAAAAACAGCCATTCTTCAAGGATACAAAGTAAATACCCAAAAAGCTTATTCAAGAGTTTTCAACCTAACAATGAAGTTCGAAGTGGAACAAGATAAGGATTTGCTCATAAATCCCTAACGCCAAACCCTCACAGGCAGCCTCACCAGGGCTTGACCAGCAGCGGAAGGCTGCAAATTCGCCTCCAGATCGAAGCCCGGAACAGGTTCAATGCGCGAGAACGCCTTGATGAAGTGGTGAAAAGCTTTGTTCGCTTCCATTCTCGCCAAGGGGGCACCGAGACAGATATGCGGTCCATTGCTGAACGATTGATGCCGATTGTTGTTTTTCCGGTGGATGTTCAAAGCAAAAGGGTCTTCAAACACAGCCTGATCAAAATTGGCTGCGCTCATCCAGGCAATCACGACATCTCCTTTTTTCAACTCAACACCCAAAACATCGTTATCTTCCTTCACCGTGCGATCCATTTTGCTAATGTGAAAACGATAGCGCAGCATCTCCTCGACAAAAAGCGGGACGAGGTCGAGGTCGCTTCTCAGTTCAGCGTAAAGGTTCGGATTGTCGTACAGCAAGGAATAAAACGAGTTAGCCAACAGGAGGCTGGTTGTCTCGATGCCCGCCCCCAAAATAAACATCGTGATGGTAACAATATCTTCATCCGTCAACTTGTCTCCCTCGTATTCTGCCTGAATCAGATCAGAAATGATGTCGTCTGCAAGGTGCGTTCTTTTATCGACCACGAAAGGGTGCAAGTAAGCAAAAAACTCTTTTGCCGCCTGTTCCTTCTGTTGATGAACTTCCTCGTTCTTTTCCTTTTGAATCGGCATGAACAAAAGATCGACCCATTTTTTGAACAGCCATTTGTCTTGATGCGGCACGCCAAGCAGCTCGGCCATGATGATGATGGGCAGCGGAGTGGTAAAATCTTGGACGATATCCACTTCCGTTTTTGCTTCCATTTCGCGAATCAACTCGTTCACGACTTGTTCGACACGCGGCTCCCACTCTTTTAGGCTGCGCGGCGTGAAAGCAGCCGAAAACAAGGAACGCGCCTTGCGATGTTCGGGAGGATCACTGTCGTGGATATTGAGACGTTCTGGAAAAGAGCCTTCCTTAGTACCAGCCCCGACATTGACAAGCGTCCGTTGGCGTACACTCGAAAACAAAGCATAGTCGGTCAGCACCCGCTTCACATCTTCATAGCGGAACACATTCCACGTATTCGTGCCCGCATGATAAAAAACGGGCTGCTCTGCAAGCATTTTCTTGTACCATGCCACCGGAAAAAAATGTTCGGATTTCGTTTGGAAATCTGTTATCTCAGACGGTGAATACGCCTGCTTTTCCATCTACATCACCTCTTGAATTTGTCCATTATAGGGTGGATAATAAAGGGAATTTTATGCGCAAAAGCTTTTCAAAAGGGAATGGAGAAGGACAAGGAGAAGAACAAACATGACGTTAAAAATAGCTTTGGACAGCGTAGTGATTCATGAAACACCGCTGGAAGAAATCCACTTTGACACCAATACCATTGCGGTTACATTTGATGACGCAGATGAAAAAAGATGGAAACTGACGTTTAAACCTTACCAGGCGATCCAAACGACGACAATCGATTGCTACCCGTTTTCCAATCTGGTCATCGACGAGGCGATTGACGAGAACGGATATTTCCAGCGCTATTTGCTGGAAGTGACGGATTCCCAATGGATAAAAGCGTTACAGGATGAACTGAGGTTGATCGACCCGCATGCTACTTTCCTGGAGAAAGCGCATCATTACATTTTCCCATTTCAAGATATTGTCGTGGAAATCATAGCTTGGGGCTATGAGCTGGAGGAAGTGTAATGAGTCTTTTGCGCACCTGACCACATTTTTTTATCGACAAACAATTCCAATCCGAGCAAAGAGCAAATCCAAACCTTCCAGCAGACCAAGGCGTGGTCTAGCTTGCGGGTTTCTTGGGGAGAAGTCGTTCCTACTTGAAAGGAGAGGTCATCATGAAAGTTGCGATCATGCTTTTCGATGGAATCACCGCGCTGGATGCGATCGGCCCATACGACGTTTTTGCTGCTACCTTGCAGTGGGAAGTGAAGTTTGTCGCCAAGCAAAAAGGATTGGTCAAACTAGATTCGAACATGGGCTACCTGCACGCGGATTACGATTTTTCCGAAGTGACTTCCGCCGACATCCTGGTTGTGCCCGGATGCAGCCCGCCTCACTATAAAACGCCGATGAATGACGAAGAAACGTTGGCGTGGATTCGCCGCATCCACGAGACGAGCAAATGGACGACGTCGGTGTGCAACGGCTCCCTGATTTTAAGTGCCGCAGGGCTGCTGAAAGGCGTCGTTGCCACCAGCCATTGGGGGTCGTTCGATTTGCTCGCATCACTTGGCGCCATCCCGACGGAAGAGAGAGTCGTTCGCCAGGAGAAAATCGTCACGGCAGCGGGCGTTTCCTCCGGGATCGACATGGCCCTCCAATTGGTCGCATGGGAATTGGGCGAACAGATGGGACAAGCTGTACAGCTGATTTTGGAATACGATCCCAAGCCGCCGTTTGACACAGGTTCACCGCAGAAAGCGCCAGCGCAATTGGTGGAGCAGATCAGAGCAATGCTGCAAGCGTTTGCCGAAAAGGAACCAAGCATGTAAATACAAAGACCAGCCAGAAAAGAAGGAGCATTCAGCGCTCCTTCTTTTTTGATTGCTCGTTAGCTCCGCCTTTTCACATAACAAACTCTTATAGTACAAAACCCGATCGGAATGATATTATTTATCGCAGTGATAGAACAGTCGCTTGGCAGCAACCGCAACGAGGAGCTGGCAAAATGGACGATCTGTATGTTTTTGTCATTTTCCCGGGAACCAGGGCTTTCTGTTTTGCATAATACAGGCAGAAAACAAAGGAGGTGGTTCAACTGGATGAGAGTCAATTAGAAGCGTGGGTGGAGGCGTACACGGACCGGCTTGTGCGGCTTGCCTATACATATGTGCGCGATTGGGCGCTTGCCGAGGATCGGGTGCAAGATGCGTTTCTCAAAGCGTACTGCCAATACCACCAATTTCAGCCCGGAAAAGACCCGTTTCCTTGGCTGGCCCGCATTACGATCAACGAATGCAAGATGTCCTGGCGAAGAACGTGGCGCGAAGTCGTGACAGAAATTTTTCCGCCCCGCATGAGCAAAAGCGCCGAGATCATCACGATGGAAAAGCTGGATGCAGCGCTCTGCTACCAGTTTGTGCTAGACCTGGTGGAACCATTTCGCACGCCTATCATCCTCTACTATTTTGAAGATTTGTCCATTGAACAAATCAGTGACATCCTCAGCGTAAGCAAAGGCACTGTCAAATCCCGTTTGGCCCGGGGCAGAGAGAAGCTTTACCGGACCATGGTGAAGGAGGGTAGCCATGGAAAAGCAGTTGAAAAATGCGAAACATCAATATGAGTCACATTCAGTGGACATGGAAGCTTTCAAAAAGAGGTTGAACCAAAAAATACAGAAGGCCGAAAGGGAGGGACTGTCCCGTAAAGGGGATGGGTGGACGTTGAAAAAAATAGCGCTTGTGAGTGCTGCTGTTCTGGCAATCGGATTTTCGGGAAGTGTGGCCGTGTCACCGACTTTTGCCAGCTACATCTCGTCTTTGTGGACGAAGAAGATTGACCCGGGTGTCCAGGAAGCCGTGAACAAAGGGTACGCCAAGCTGGCGAAGGCGAGTGTGACAGACCAGGGCATTACAATTGAAACATCTGAAGTGATCGCCGACCCCGCCCGGCTGATCGTCGCCATTTCGATGAAAAATGCGCAGGGAGAGTTTATTTTCCCTGATCCCGATATCGCCGCGAACGAGAACAAGCTGTTTGTGACAGATGAGAACGGCAACGTGATCGCAGACGACATCCAATCGTATTATAAAGAAGGAGATATCGGGTATTTCCAGTTTGTTTTAAACGATGCTGTCTCCAAAAAGATGCAGCTGCGAATGGACGTGAAACGAATCCGTCTCAGCGGCAACCAATACAAGGAAGGCTCATGGAAGCTGACTGTGCCGATCGACATCGAGCAGAGCATGGCGGCAACCACAACTGTCTCTTTGAATCAGACATACACCACCCCGCAGGGAATCACCGTTGCGGCTAAATCTATTGTATATTCGCCAAGTGCGACAAGACTTACGTTTGAGACAAGCTGGACAAAAGCGGCGCGGGAGAGAATCGAGCGAACTGCAAAAAGCGTGGGAGCAACTGCGCAAGAGCGTGAGCTGCTGCATCATCAAAGCCTGGTTTTCCGGATTCTCGATCAAAATGGAAAAGACATGGTGAAGCTTGACGATCTGCTGGTTGTAAGCGAGGGGGATTCTCCAGCGCCGACCGTGTACGCAAGCCAGAAAATCGTAAAAGAAGGCAGCACAGAAAAAACGATCCATGAATACGTCTTTTTCTCCGGCCAGACTGAGAAACCGTTGACCTTTGTGCTGACTGGCGTGTCGACGTTTGAACCAAACGATTTCCGCCTTGCACTCGATCCGGCAACTTTGAAAACAAAGCCTGTCTCTGGCACGAAGGGAAACCATGCCGTCACCGTTACCGACTTGTCTGTGCAACAAAATCCCGCAACGGGACAAAAAGAGGTCGCTCTGCGAATGAAGGAGCAATCCACCAACTTGCGCATATGGAAGTGGTATTTGACAGACGACAAGGGCCAAGCGTATGAGCTGGTGGAAAATCGCGATGGCGAAGGAGAATGCAGCGCGAGCAAAGGGGCGGATGGCGTCTATGTAGAGCAATGCGACAATCAATACTTTGCCAAAGGAATGACCGCCTTGCCCAAAAAAGCGGCGCTGACGATCCGCTTAGAGCCGGTTCAGCACAGCGATTCCCAGTGGCGAGTCGAGCTGCCTGCTGCCACGCCTGCGAAAAAGTAATCGGCTACGCCTGGCTTGCCTTTTTTCCTTGGACGGAAGCGGAGCATTCTCTCCATTCGAAGTCCACGGCAAGAGGAAAAAGCTCTTTTTCGCAACTGTCGACCAATTCATACTTTACAAATAGGATTTATGTGTTTTAAACTGAAACTATAGAAAACCACTCCATCACATCAATCCATTCGGCCGATCAGTCCACTGAAGGCTCCCGCGTCTGTTTTGTTCAAGCGCGCGGGAGCCGTTTTGTATTCGGAAACATTTTTCGATTCGACAGGGGGGACGCACGTGGAATATTATTGTCTGACTTGCCGCCATGTCTTCGCGCCCGGACAAGAGCTGTGCGGACATCTGCAGCAGCTGTTCACATCTGTGCAAGGGGAAAAAATATGGCGGATACGCTTCTTGCATCGGTTTGCGTATGAATTTTACAGCGATGGGCAAATTCAGGAGCTGATTCGCGACCAGCCTCTGATGGTTTCCGAAGTGCTGTGCGTCGATCAGTTTGATACGAGGACACACACGGGGCTGAACGCGATTGGCCAGCGGGTGTCCATTTTCGAGTAGCTGTTTCCTGTCATTGACAAACAGGAATCACCGCTTTAGTATAGTTTTATGACTATCAAACAATCGAACGAGGATGAAAAGCGCGTCAAAATCTTCAAAGCGTTGGCGGATGTGAAGCGGATTGAGATTGTTCGATTTTTGTATCGCGCAAAAGCAATGCATACGTGCGGTCACATCGGGAATACGCACGGGTTGAACAAGTCCAACACGACGTACCATCTGAAAATTTTGCATGATGCCGAGCTGATTGACATTATCCGCGACGGGCAATTTAAATTAATTCAATTGAGGGAGGAGACATTTCAAGCGTTTTTGCCGGGTTATTTGGACACGCTGTAGTGCCGGATAACCATTTTTTTTGGACGATAGTTAAAGAGTTTTAGAACTATCGCAAAACACGTAAATGCGTGCAAGTACAAAGCGTGCGCATTGTCTGTTCGTCGGTACTTTAGTTTGAGAGTTTTAATACTATAAAATCTTTGGGGTGTCCATGATGCTTGAACAAAAGAAAAGCTTGTATTCGACTTGGCTCGTTTTGACCTTATGCTTTGTGATCATGCTGGCCGTGATCAATGCTGTCCTGTTTAATGTCGCACTCGCGGATATTTCCGGAGAATTGTCAATCGGTCCGTCGCAGGTCAGCTGGATTGTCGTCGGATACTCGATGATGGTCGCGATCGGTTCGATTACGTATGGCAAACTGGCGGATCGCTTTCGCGTCAAAAGCCTGCTGATCTTCGCTCTCGTCTTGTTTCTTGCCGGGTCGCTGATCGGTTTTGGTTTTTCTTCCTTTGCAGCGGTCATCATCGGGCGGATCATTCAGGCAAGCGGCGGCTCCGCGTTTATTTCCTTGTCGATGATCTCGGTAGCGAGATTTTTGCAGCCGGAGAAGCGGCCTGGCGCTTTGGCGATGTTCAGTGCGACGATTGCGTTGGCGGCGGGGATCGGCCCGTTGGTAGGGGGAGCCGTTACGCACACGCTGGGATGGCGGTACTTGTTTTTGCTCATGGTCATCGCTATCGTTGCCATCGCTCTTTTGTTCAAGTTCATGCCAAAAGAGGAGCAGCAGTCGTCAACGTCGCTTCCGTTTGATTTTGCCGGAGCAGGGCTGTTGTTTGGCGTCATCGTTTCCGTTTTGTTTGCGGTCAATCTGAACGGACTGTTCTTTCTTTTGGCGCTCGCGTTCGCTTTTGGCTTCAAATGGTGGCTGCCCAGGACTTCTGCGCCATTCGTGGAACGCGACTTGTTTGCCAACCAGGCTTACTTGCGATTGATCGGAATCGGCTTTTTGATGAATGTCGGCGCGATGGCCAACATGTTCCTTGCGCCGCTCTATTTGATCCATGTGCACAAGCTTTCGCCGTTTGTTGTCGGTTTGCTGTTGTTCCTCGGGGGCATTTCGGGCGTTTTGTCCAGCTTTGCCAGCGGAAAGCTGCTGCCGCGAGTCGGAGGGGGAAAAATCATTTTCGCGGCGACCGTGATGATGATGACAGGCTTCCTCGCGATGGGGGTGATTCCGCGGCCAGATATTATCGTCGTCACGATCTTGTTACTGCTGACCATGATGAGCTACTCCGCGATTCAAGTTTCGCTGAACAATCTCGTTCCGCGAACATTGCTGCCAAGCAAAATCGGCGTAGGGCTAGGCTTTTACAACTTGCTGAACTTCGTCGGGATGGCCTTTGGTCCGGCGGCAGCGAGCAGACTTTTTGAGAAAACGGGCAACTACAGCCTGATTTTTCTCGGCATGGCCGTCGTGATTTGCTTGCATTTCCTGTTAGTGGCGAAACCTACGGCAGTACAACAGCAGTCTCATTGACAGGCTTACTGGCGCGATAGCGATTGCAGACGCAGATGCTTCACAACCGCAACAAAAAAGCCGCTCTTTTCCTGCGAAGGAGCGGCTTTTGCTTGGCTTATTTGGCTGGCGTGCTTTCGGCAGGCCCTGGATGTGCTTTGACGTACTCCAGCGCATTGTAGATGATTTCCGCTGCTTCTTGGCGCGTAATCGCATCGCGCGGGTGCATTTTTTGCCCGTCATCCAGCTTGGCGATTCCGAGAACGAGCGCCCGCTGAATCGTGCCCTGGTAGCTTGGGTTCAGTTGCTCCAGATCGGCGAAGTCGCGGGGAGCGATTTTGATCATCGGCAAATCGTAGTGTGTTTCCATCGCCAGCATGAGCTGATGAATAAACTGTTCTTTCGTCCAAATCTGCTCCGGTTCAAGGTCGGCTGGCAGATCGAGTCCGTTGTTTGCGGCGATGATCAACACGTTGGAGTACCAGGCATCGTTATCGGCCTTGGCAAAATAGTCGGTTGCTTTCGGCTCTTTGATAAAGCGAATGTTGTCGATGTTGAGACGGAACGCACTGACGATCAACTGGATGCCTTGGGCAGCCGTAATCGTCGCATCCGGCATAAAGCGATGATCGTCCACGCCCCGTAAAATTCCTTGTTGTTGCAACGCCATGATTTTATCTTTAGCCGCTACATTTTGCAAATCGGTAAACGGAGCGGAGGCGGCAAAGCCTTGTTGGGCCATAGACAGTGTCAGTAAGGCAAAAGTAGAAAAGGCGAGCAGTTTGCGAGTGGCTTTCATGATTATCACCTCGGCTGTTTTTGAAAAGCTTCACCTGTAGGACGACGGTTTTTCGCGAATGTTTCACGGAGTCATTTTGCAGAATAAATAGACTGCCTTTTCTGTTTATTATATAATGTTATAAGACGTACTAATTAACTCACAGGGGGAAACGTGATGAAACTGATTGCGATTGGCGATAATGTGGTGGATTACTACAAAGACCGCGGCGAAATTTTTCCCGGGGGCAATGCGCTGAACGTAGCGGTGCTGGGCAAACGGTATCAGGCAGATGTGTCCTCGTACATTGGCATCATCGGCAACGACCAGGCGGCTGATCATGTCAGACAGACTCTGCTTTTGGAAAAGATCGATATTTCCCGCTTGCGTCAAGCAGTCGGCCCGAATGGAGAAGCGATCGTTTCCCTCAACGCCGACGGTGATCGCGTGTTCGTCGGTTCCAACAAAGGCGGTGTGCAAGCGTACATGGGGCTAAGGCTGACCGATGACGACAAGGCGTACATAGCCAGGCATGAGCTGCTGCACACGAGCATTTACAGCAATCTGGAGCACGAGTTGCCCGAATTGCACAAAGCGATCCGCATTTCCTTCGACTTTTCGACGCGCTGGACGCCTGCCTATTTGGAGCGAGTATGCCCTTATGTCGACTACGGCTTTTTCTCGGGGAGCGACCTGACAGAAGACGAGTGCCACCAGCTCATCCAGCAAGTGCATCGTCTGGGAACAAAAGTTGTCGGGGTGACGCGCGGCGCGCAAGGAGCGATTTTTTCCGAAGCAGGCAAGCTGTACCGCCAAGAAATTGTTCCGACCGAGGTCGTAGACACGTTGGGTGCGGGAGACTCGTTTATCGCCATGTTTTTAATGAAGTACCATCCAGACGGCGACATGCAAGCGGCGCTGAGGCAGGCGTCAGTAGCGGCGGCCCAGACGTGCGGACATTACGGCGCTTTCGGATACGGCGTTCCCAAAGTTGGTTGATCGGTCAAAAAAAAGAAGCTAGAGACATCTTCTAGCTTCTTTTATCCTTTTATGCCCCCGCTCGTCAGGCCCCTGACGAAGTATTTTTGCATGAACAAAAAGAGCAGGATGATCGGCAGCGCAGAGATGGTCAAGCCAGCGAGCAGCACGCCCCAATCGGTTTGCAGCATGTCCCGGAACGCCATCAAGCCGGAAGGGATCGTCTTCAGCTTGTTATCGTCAATGAAGATGATGGAAAACAAAAACTCGTTCCAGGAAAAGTAAGCCGTCAACAGCGCAGACGTCAGCAGGATCGGGGTGCTGAGCGGCAAGAAAATGCGGGTGAACACGCTGAAGCTGCTACAGCCATCCATGTAAGCCGCTTCCTCGATTTCTTTCGGGATCGTCAGGAAGTGCGCGCGGATCAACAGCACGGTAAAAGGAAGCCGGTAGGCGACGTACGGGATGATCAACGCCCAGTACGTGTTGAACAGCCCGAGACTCTGGATCAGTTTGTAAAGGGGAATCAGGCTGACTTGCGGAGAGAGCATCAATCCGCCGAGAATCAAAATCAGCACGAGCCGCTTGCCGCGAAACGAAAAGCGGGTTAGGCCATACGCCCCGAGAGCGCTTAACAGCACAGTCAAAAAGCAAGTCAGGCTGGTGACGATGACACTGTTTAAAAAGTAGGCGGAAATCCCTTGCTCCCAGGCTGTCACGTAATTTTCGAACAGCCATTGTGTCGGAAGCGCCCAGCTGTCGCTGAAAATCTCGGAAGATTCCTTGAGCGAGTTCATCACCATCCAGAACAACGGGTAGGCGATGGCGACGAAGTACAGCAGCAAAATGACCAAAAGGCTGGAACTGCCCCATGTCAAGCCTCGTCTGCTGCGCTGTTTCTTCGCTGTCGGCAGGAGGGGAGCTGCGTTTTGCTGTGAAACCGTTTCCATATTTTGCTGCATGTCGATTACTCCTCTCCAGTCTTGGATAGCTTCATTTGCACGAGTGAAATCAACAGCGTGATAGCCAAAATGACGTTGGCGATCGTCGACGCGTAGCCCATCTGGTCGTGAACGAAGGCGGACTGGTACAAGTAGGTGCCGAGCACCTCGGAAGCGTGACCGGGACCACCGCCCGTGAGTATGTAGACTTCATTGAAAACGGTAAAGGCGCCAGCCAGCGTAATCGTGGAGGTAACAAACGTCATCTCCCGCACTTGCGGAACCGTGACGTGAAAAAACATCCGGATTTTGCTTGCGCCGTCGATTTCGGCGGCTTCGTACAGCTCTTGCGGGATTTTCTGGATCGCGACGATGAACAGCATCATGATGTAGCCGATGCTTTGCCACTGGGAGACGGCAATCGCCGCAAAGATGGCTGTCGCAGAATCTCCAACCCACGCCCGTGTCCAGCTCTCCAGTCCGATGGCGGACAAAAAGCCGTTCAGCAAGCCGACTTGCGGATGGTAGATGAAGTCAAACAGCAGAGCGATGACGGTGATCGAGATGATGACAGGCGTGAAGTAAATCGTGCGAAAGAGCGGGGAGATTTTGCGAAACACTTTGTCTTCCAGAACAGCCGCCAGGACAAGCCCGCCAAAAACTTGAAAGATGAGAGAAATGACGGCGTAGTAGATGTTGTTCACAAGCGCCTGGTAAAAGATCGGGTCGTGAAACAGCTTCGCGTATTGGGCCAGTCCGACGAACGTTTTGTCTGCGGAGAAAGCGCTCCATTCAAACAAGCTGAACTGGATGTTTTGCACAATCGGGAAGTAAATAAAAAGGAGGATCAACAAAAAGCCTGGAAGGACATACAAGTAACCCGCATATTTTCGCTGGAGCATATCGTTCCCCCCTAAGTGTATGAAGAGACAGTGGAGCCGCTCGGGACTCCACTGCCGTGCTTTTTGGGCGCTTACCTTGTTACTTGGACTGTTCCCGCACCTGCTGCGCTGCCTTGCGAACATCTTGCATGATTTCCTCCGGCGATTTTTCCCCGTTGAGCATTTGCTGCGTGCCTGCGAGATAGGCGTCGACAATTTTGATATCGAGATCGGTATCGAGCCACAAAGCCAAGCCTTCTGCTGCGGTCACGCGCTCTACAGCCTCGATGCCGAGCGGAGTGGCGGTATTTGCGTTGACAGCCCCTTTGACGGCGCTATACTTGCCGACATCCTTGACGAATTTTTCGGCTTGCGCTTTCGAGGTCAAAAATTGCAGGAACTTCACGGCTTCTTTTGGATGCTTCGTGGTGGCCGAAATCATGAAGCCCTCGGGAGCGCCTGTCAAAAATTTCGGATTGCCTTTGCCGCCTTCGATCGCTGGGAAGTCGAGGAATCCCCATGGAAACTTCGTCTTCGGTTCTACCAGCCGCACTTCTGCGGTCTCGGCGTAAAAAATCGCCGCTTTCTGGTCGATGAACAGTTGTCTGGCAAACTCATGATCCAGGCCATTGACATCTTTGTTGAAATAGGGGATTAGCTCCTGCATTTTTTTCAGCGCTTCTACATAGCCTGGGTCTTCAAATGTTCCGGTGGCGCGGTTGTAGTCTTTTTCCCGCGTGCTTTCATCGACCATGCGCTGGTTCAGCGTGCCGATGTAGTGGGAAGATGCCCATGGCGCCTTGTTGCCGAAGGTGATCGGAGTATAGCCGTTGTCCTTTAGCGTTTGCAGGGTGGAGAGGAACTCTGACCAGGTGGTTGGGACGGCGAGATTCAGCTTGGCGAAAATGTCTTTGTTGTAGAAAAACGTTTTGCCGTCGATCGTGAGTGGCACGCCGTACAGCTTGTTGTCCAGCGTAAACGGCACGAGCTGGGATTCCATCAGCTGATCATGCCAGGCTTTGTCTTCCTGGGCGTAGCTGGTCAAATCGAGCGCTTTGCCGCCTCGCACAAACTTGTAGGCGTATTCGCCGCTCCACGAAAAGTAAATGTCAGGGGGATTGTCCGTGCCGAGCAGGACGCTGATTTTTTCCTTGTAGGCGTCGTTTAGCACCGCCTCTGTTTCAATCTTGATGTTCGGATTTTCCTGTTCAAACGCTTTGACGACTTGTTCGAAGTAGGTTTTGTCAGGGTCTCTGGGCCAGCGGTGGAAAAAACGCAAGGTGACCTGCTGATCCGCAGCGGGGGAGACTTGATTTCCGCCAGGGTCTGCAGAAGCTTGCTTGGGCGTATCAGCAGTCGAGCAGCCAGTTGCGAGCGAGAAAATAAGCAAAAGACCAGTGGCGAACCGAAGTATCCTTTTCAAGACATTGCCCCCTTTTATCTTGTAGGAATCGTGCAGGAAAATTTTATATCATATTATGACATTATATTATGATATAAAATTAAGAATTGTCAAACAACAAATGTTCTCCGCGTCTTAGTAAGCGACTTTCCACATGTAACGTCTGGTCGAAAGCGGGTGGTTGCGGGCATCTGCGAGTTCATTGGCAAACTGGCGCAAAACGTAATTCAATACGAGCGGAGCGATATAGCCGCGCAGATCGTCGGCGATTTCGGACAGGTCGAACTCTTTGGCATCCAATGTGATCAGCTTTTCGCCGTACTGCTGATTGAACGTCTGCACGCGCTCTTCCAGCGGGCGAGTCTCGTCCAGCCCAAGCAGTTGAATGACGGGCACGTTTTTGTCGAGAATTTCGAACGGACCATGGAAATATTCTCCGGCGTGGATCGCATGCGAGTGAATCCACTGCATTTCCATCAGGATGCAGATCGCGAAGGAGTAGGCTACGCCGAAATTGGCTCCGCTGGCGATGGTGTAGATGATGTTTTCGTCCTTGTTGGCTTCCCCGAACGCTTTTGCCCGGTCCATAAACTGACTTTTCGCCCGATCATACACGGTTTGCAAGCTTTGCAGGGACTGGATGAAGCGGTGGAATTTGGCGTTTTCTTCTTTGACGTAGAGCAGTCCTGTCACGAGTTGATACATGATCGAGTAGTTGGTTTCAAAAGCGGGCGCGTCCGGGCCATAGCTGTACGTGATGACGTGCTCCGATGCTTCGGCCAATGGGGAGGACGGTTCGTGGGTCAAGGAAACGGTGAGGGCGCCTTTGCTGCGGGCAAATTTGGCTGCTTCGGCCGTCTCAGGCGTATTGCCGGAGTGGGAGCACAAGATGACGAGCGACTTCGCGCCGAGCGTGGCGGGGTTGCGGTGAATAAATTCATTGGAGCTGTACAAGTCCGAGTAGATCGTTTTCGCTTCGCGGTCGAGCCAGTATTTGCTTGGATACATCAAGGCAGATGATCCGCCGCAAGCGACGAGAAAGACGTTTTCGATCGGGCGGGAGCTGATTGCATCCAAAGCTTGCTGAACGTGAGGATGTAACATGAGAAGACCTCCTTGAAATGAATGGATTGGTTATATAACAATATATAACATCTTATAAACAGACAATCAACTGATTTTTCGAAAAATTTACCAAGAAGCCGTCCACAACAAAAACACTGGATGCTTCGTCCAGTGTCATTGGCTGCGGTTTTGCCCGGTATTGATGGTAAACGTGACGCGATCGGTCGGGATCAGCGAGCTGGAAGAGTGGAAGGGACTGCCTGTGTTATCGTAAGCTACCTTGTCGATCTGGTAGAGCGGCGTGCCGATGGAACAGCGCAGCAGTTCGGCTTCTTCCTGGGTCGCCATGATTACATTCAGCGTTTTCAGGTTGGAGGCAGGCTCGACCTGGTAGTATTTTTTCAGCACCTGATACGTCGAAATCGACTCGGCAATATACTTTTCCAGCTGGGGGAAGCGCGTCAGCGGATAGTAGACGGTTTCCCAAACAAGCGGGGCGTCGTTGACGTAGTGCAGCCGCTTCAATTGCAGGATCGGTGTCCCAACGGCTATTTGCAAAGGGGACGCGATCGCTTCGTCCGCCTCGATCAGCGCGGTTGAAATAATTTGCGGCTGCGGCAACTGCCCGGTCTGGGTGAGAAACTCGGAAAAGCCGTTGACTGCGATCAGCTCACGCTTCAATTTGGTAGCCGTGACGAACGTGCCTTTTCCTTGCTGGCGCTGCAAAATGCCAGCCTCGACCAGCTCCGTGATGGCTCGGCGGGTCGTAATCCGGCTCACCCCGTACATTTCGCACAGTTCTCCTTCCGGCGGGAGCTGCTGACCTGATTTGTATACACCACGATTGATATCTTCTTTGATGACTTCCTTGAGTTGGAGGTAGAGCGGCTTGTGACTCGCGTTATTTAATTTCATCGCTTTTGTCTCCGATCAAAAAATTTTAAATCGTCTTATAATAATATATCATATTTCGGTCATGCAAGCATTTTCGCAAAAAGGCGCTTCACTGGCATTACGCTTGACGGGACGCTATGATAAACATAATTGTTGGTGGAAAGGACTGGTACATATGGCTCGTGTCTTATTCGTTAACGGCGGCTCGGAAGGACATGTCAACCCGACAGTCGGCGTGGTCCAAGAGCTTGTTTCGCGCGGGGAAGAGGTCGCGTACGTTGCGATTGAAGCTTATCGGGAACGCTTGGAGCAGGCGGGCGCTACGGTACGAACTTTTGACGGACAAAAATTCATCCAGGCGTTCATCTCAGGGGGCAGAAATTACTTGCTGCAGAGAGTCAACGGACTTTTGCACACAGCGGATATCGTCATCCCGAGCGTTTTGGAGCAGATAAAAGGCGAGCAGTTTGATTATATCATTCACGACTCCATGTTTGGCTGCGGCCGATTGCTTGCCGAGATGCTCCAGCTTCCGGCGATTAGCTCTTGTACTTCTTTTGCCCAGACGAAAGCTTCTTTCGAGGAGACGCTGGAGCAGCTTTCGCGCGAAATGTCTCTAGAGTTGAGGAAAGCGAGCGAAGAAGAATTTCAACGCCTGACAGCCAGCGTGCAGGAAAAGTACGGGGTACAGATTCATTCGCCTTACGAAGTGTTTTGCAATCCGGCACCATTGAGCATTGTTTACACATCAAGGGAGTTTCAACCTTTTGCAGAAGCGTTCGACCATACATACAAATTTGTCGGCCCATCGATCGCTCCGCGCTACTCGCAAGATCGCTTCGATCTAGCGCAAATCAAAAAGAACCATCCGATTTACATCTCATTGGGCACCATCGTGAATCATTCGATTGACTTTTATCAGCTTTGCTTTCAGGCATTCGGCAATACAGAGCATACTGTTGTCATGTCGATCGGGAACAAAGTGCAGCTTGCTGATCTGGGAGACATCCCTGAAAACTTCTTGGTGAAAAGCTATGTTCCCCAGCTCGATGTGCTCCAGCATGCCAAACTGTTTATTACGCATGGCGGGATGAACAGTGCGAGCGAGGGGCTTTACTACGGGGTGCCGCTCGTTGTTCTCCCGCAAGGCGCGGATCAGCCCGTCATTGCCGGACAAGTTGCCAAGCTGGGGGCAGGACTTGCTTTGGACATGCAAAACTTGACCGCAAGCGAACTGCGCGAAGCCGCCGAGCAGGTGCTTCAGCAGCCGTCCTTCCGCAAAGCTGCTGCAACGGTCAGCGAATCGTTTCAACGAGCAGGCGGTTATCGGCAAGCGGTGGATGAGATTTTGCAGTGGAGAGGTCGATAGCGGTTGGAAGGAACTCGCAGACGACCAGGGCTTGTATCGCAATGGACGCCTGAGAGATTGCCACGACATTTTCTCGTCACAAGTTTGTCATTTCTATAAAAAAGTGGAAAAAGATTGAAATTGACTGGCGGATGGATTAAAATTTTTCTAAAGGAATTACGGACGTTAGCAAACATGCGATCATGAGAAGTCAGGGAAGTATTCGTTCGAAAAAGCCCCGTTTGAATCTAATAGCACAGCAACCTGAGTGAATCTATTGAAGCTTAGGCACTTTAGAGGAATGAAGGGGTCATACGGCAATGCAGCGCAGTGGAGTGTATCGGCAGATCGATACATGAAAGGGCGAAGCATTGCCGTTTTTGGTATGTTTGCCATTCAAAAGCGAAAAAAGTTTCAAAGATGATGGAGGAATCGCTAGACATGGAGCAAATCACGTACTATCCACTGACTCATCCGCAAAAAAGAATCTGGTCAATCGAGCAGATTTATCCTGACACTCCTTTGCACAACATTGGCGGAACCGTAATGATAAAAGGCACTGTACAGATGCCCGCGCTTGAAAAAGCGATTCATCTGCTTATGGAAGAACATGAAGCTTTGCGGCTGCGAGTTTTGAACCGCAGCGGAGAGCCGCAGCAATACGTGAGTCCGTTTGCCCCGTTCCCACTGGACTATATCGATTTCTCAACAGGCAAAGAGCCGCGAAAAGATTTTGCCGATTGGGTGCAAGCGGAAGCGAGAAAGCCGTTCGTCATCGAAAACGAGAGGCTTTTTTATTTTGCCCTGTTTCGCATCTCGGACGAGGAACATGGCTACCTGGTCAAGTTGCATCACATGATCGCCGATGGCTGGTCGATCAACATTATGACCGAGCATATTCGGGAACATTACGGCAAGCTTGTGCGCGGAGAGGAAGTCTCTGACCATCAGTCTGCTCCGAGCTACCTGGCTTACATCGACCACGAGCGGGACTATCTTGCGTCGGAGCGCTTCTGGAAAAACCGGACGTTTTGGAACGAGAAATTCCGCGATCTTCCTGACGCGTATGTGGAAAAAAGCTCAGACACATTGCCGGGAAACCGCATCACGCATGAATGGAGTGCCGAGCTTTCCAATCAAGTAAAAGAGTGGGCAAAAGCAAACAACTGGTCGCTGAATACCATTTTTGTGGCGCTGTACTTGCTGTATGTACACAAGTTTACCGGGCGCGAGGATCTCGTGATTGGCACGCCGGTGCTCAATCGATCCGGGAAGCAGCAAAAGAGCATGTTTGGCATGTTTACCAGCACGATGCCGTTTCGTTTTACCATCGACGATCGCTGTTCTGTCGCGGACATGGTGGCTCGGGTCAACAGGGAGCTTTTGGATTGCTTTTTCCATCAGCGCTATCCGTATGACTTGCTGATTCAGGACGTGGAGCTGAAAAAAAGAGGCTACCATCAGCTGTTTGATGTGTGTATCAATTACTACAATACAGCGCTCCAGACGGATTGGGACGGCTGCGCGGTCGAGAATGTCGAGTTTTACAGCGGGCACCAAATTTATTCGATGCAGCTAGTCATCAAGGAATGGTCGGACTCCGGTCGCATCAGCATCAGTTTTGACTACAAAACGAGCGACTACACGGAAGAGCAGATCGAGGATTTGTTTGCTCGTCTGACCGCTTTGACCCGGAAAATCGTGGCCCGGCCCGACGAGCCGATCAAGCAGCTTACGCTTTTCTCCGAGGAAGAGCAGCAAAAACTGGTAGTGGAGTACAACAGGACAGATGCCTTTTATCCGCGCGACCAAACGATCTATCAGCTTTTTGAAGCGCAGGCAGCAAAAACGCCGGACAAGCTCGCCGTCCAATATGGCGAAAAGTTTTTGACCTACCAGCAATTGAACGAGAAAGCCAACCAGCTTGCCAGATATTTAAAAGAACAAGGGGTTGGGCGAGAAACGATCGTAGGCTTGTTGACCACGCACTCTTTGGAAACCGTGATCGGGCTGATTGCCGTCGGAAAAGCGGGCGGCGCCTTCATGCCGATCGATCCTGACAATCCAGCCGAGCGAACTCGCTATTTGCTGCAAAACTCCGGCACCCAGCTTTTGCTGACGAATGTGGACCCGGCGGACGAGTGGGGCTTCACTGGACAGATCATCCGCCTGCCGGACGTCGACTGCACAGCGTATGCATCCACTAACTTGCAGGCTGAAAGCGCGCCTGCGGATATGGTGTACATGATTTATACATCCGGTTCTACGGGCAGGCCGAAGGGCACGATGGTGGAACACCGCGGGCTGGTCAATTACATTTGCTGGGCGAAAAAGATGTATGTCAAGCAGGATGACGAGGTGTTCCCGCTCTATTCGTCTTTGGCGTTCGACCTGACGATTACCTCCGTGTTTACTCCGCTGATTAGCGGCGGCACGATCATGGTCTACAGCCACACAGAAGACGAGTATGTGCTGTTCCGCATTTTGCGTGAGAACAAAGCGACAATCGTCAAGCTTACGCCATCGCATTTATCTTTGTTAACAGATCGTGACAATCGGAATAGCTCGGTGAAAAGGTTCATCGTAGGCGGTGAAAATCTGAAGGTCAGCCTTGCCAAAAGCGTCTATGACAGCTTCGGAGGAAACATCGAGATTCTCAACGAGTACGGCCCAACCGAGACGGTGGTCGGGTGCATGATTCACGCTTTTGATCCCGTGACGGACACAAGAGCCGCTGTGCCCATCGGGAAGCCGGCCGACAATGTCCGCATATACGTACTGGACAAACAGTTGGCTCCTGTCCCGACCTACGCTGTCGGGGAAATGTATATTGCGGGCGACGGAGTGGCGAGAGGGTACTTCCGCAATGAGGAGCTGACCAGAGAGAAATTTATCGACGACCCGTTCGTTCCTGGCGAGCGGATGTACAAGACGGGAGACCTTGGCAGGTTTTTGCCGGATGGCAAGCTGGAGTATTTGGGCAGGGGCGACCAGCAAGTCAAGATCAGAGGCTACCGGGTTGAATTGGGCGAAATCGAAAACCAGTTGCTCCAGCACCCGCTTGTAAAAAAGGCGGTTGTCCTCGACAGGGAAGACAAGCAGCAAACCGTGATGCTGTGCGCCTATTACGTCGCGGCGGGCGAGATCGCCAGTTTTGAGCTGAAACAGCATTTGGCACGGCAACTGCCGGATTACCTTGTCCCGCATCATTTCATCGAGGTAAAAGAAATCCCGCTCACAGCCAACGGCAAGGTCGACACGCGCTCCTTGGCTGAGATCGAGTTGCCAAGCGCGGAACATATCGAATATGACGCTTATTCGAGCGAAAAAGAAAAGCAGTTCATTCAGACGGTGGAAGAAGTTCTTGGCGTCCGGCAGATCGGTCGCAAGCACAACTTTTACCATATGGGCGGAGACTCGATCAAAGCTATTCAGATCGCTTCCAAGCTGAGTGGAAAAGGCTACCAGATCAAGGTCAAGGAGATGCTGTCCACCCCCATCATGGAGGAGATGGCCATGCTTGTCGAAGAAGTTCAGCTGACTGTTGTCGAGCAAGGGCTGGCGGAGGGCAGCATTTTGCCTACGCCGATCGTTGCCTGGTTTTTTGCCCGGTCATTCCCCAGCCCGCAGCATTATCATCAGACTGTTTTCGTGGAAATCAGCCCGGCCGTTACGGTAGAAATGCTGGAACGAGCGCTGTTCAAGCTCGTGGAGCACCACGACAGCTTGCGCATGAACGTCAGAGCTGCTCACGGCGATTTGTTCTACAACAATGACCACTTGCTGGCCCCGTATCCAATCGAACAGCGCGAGTTTACGGACATTGCTCATTCCGAGCGCTATGACAGGCTAGAGCAGGTGGCGCATGAACTGGCGGAGCGCACAGACTTGTCCCGCGACCTTTTGCTGAAAGCTTGCCTGATTCATCTCGGAAGCACGCGCCATTTGCTGCTGTCTGCCCATCATCTGCTAGTAGATGGCGTCTCCTGGCGAATCATCCTGGAGGATTTGAACGCGCTGCTCAAGCAAATTTGTCTCGGACAAGCGGTGGAACTTCCTTTGAAGACGCATTCCTATCAAAAATGGGCAGAGTCTTTGGCTGGCTACTGGCGCAGCGAGAGAGAGGCGGGGGCAGAAAAAGAAAAAGCGTACTGGGAAGCGGTCTTGCAAAAGTTTGTGCCGTTTCCGACTGATCACGATGGCGGCGCAGACAGTGTGGCTGCCAGCTGCACCCTTTCTGCCGAGCTGGGCAAGCAGGAAACACTGGCACTTTTGACCGAAGCCAATGCTTCCTACAATACGGAGCCTGTCGATCTGCTGTTGACGGCTTTATTCATCGCGATCCGCGAACATACAGGACAGACGGATATCGTAATCGAGACGGAGGGGCATGGGCGAGAACAGCTTGCGGAAAAGCTGGATATCGGCAGAACGGTCGGATGGTTCACGAGTCTCTACCCGTTTGGCCTCTCGCTCACAGACGGAGCTTTGTCCGAGCAGATCAAGCATGTCAAGGAGACGCGAAGAAACGTACCAAACAACGGAGTTGGTTACGGCATTTTGCGCTATTTGGCAAAGACTGTCCCGGACTACGCCCCCCAGACGGTCAGGTTTAATTACTTGGGCGAGTTTGCCCAAACGTTTGACGGCGGCTACGTGAAACTGCTCGGCGGCGCTTTTCAGCAAAACACCAGCCCGGACAACCCGCTCACTTGCCTGATCGATGTGAACTGCTTTGTTCTGGATGGTCAGTTGCAAATACGGCTTGCCTTTAGCCGGAACAAGTTTACGGAAAGCAGCATGCAGCGCTTTTTGGGCAACTTCCAGCGCCATCTGGGCGAGATCATTCTGCATGGCAGCCAGCACGGAGCGAAGGAGTTTACCCCTTCTGATTTTGACACAGTGGAGCTTACGCAAGAAGAGTTGGACAATTTGTTCATTTGACGGCGGAAAATTCGGGATGAGAGGTTAAGTGTATGAGAAAAGGAATCGCGGCATGGCTTGTCCTGCTTTTGCTCACCATGACTTTTCCCTGGAAATTACAGGCGGAAACAGCGGCAACAACCAGTCTGGACGAACAAAAAATCGCAGCCATCGAAGCTTGGATCGAGGAAAAAATGCAGGACGGCAAAATACCGGGGGCATCTGTCGTCATTGTCAAAGGCGAAGAGACGATCTACAACCGCGGGTTTGGCTATGCGGACGTGGCCGCGCAACGCCCGGTGACGACACAAACGCTGTTTGAGCTTGGTTCTACGAGCAAAGCGTTTACTGGCCTGATCATACTGGCGCTGGAAGAACAAGGACTGCTCAGCTTACAAGACCCGGTGCAAAAATATCTCCCGTGGTTTCAGATGAAGGATGCCAGAGGAAATACGCCGCCTATTACGCTGGAACAATTGCTCCACCATACTAGCGGAATCCCGTTCCGCTCGATTGGCGAGATTCCGGCAGGCGAAGAGGCAGACGCGCTGGAGCGGACAGTCAGGGCAGCCGCAGGACAGACGCTCGATTTTTCTCCGGGAGAACGCTTCCTGTATGCGTCGATCAACTACGATGTCCTCGGATTGGTCGTAGAAAAAGTGACGGGGAAGTCTTTTGAACAAGTGGCAAAAGACAACGTGCTGACGCCGCTCGGCATGCAGCATTCCTACCTGTTCCGTCAGGAAGCCGAGCAGCATGAAATGGCCAAAGGCTATAAAATCGGCTTTTTGGGAGCGCGAGAATACGAGGCTCCTGTGTATCGGGGCAATACGCCAGCCGGATACATCATTTCCAATAGCGAGGATATGGCGATTTGGCTGAAAAAGCAGCTCGGCTCGGGAGCAAACGAACAGGTGAGCAGCGAGCTGATTAGACGGTCCCATCAGCCGGATCGCTCTGTTTTTCCGGGCGGCGACGGCTCCTCGTACGCTGCGGGCTGGTTCGTCTACCAAAAAGGCAGCGGCGAGCTGTCCCACGGCGGAAGCAACCCGAATTACTCTTCCTCGGTCGTCATTCGCCCGGGCGAGCAGCTGGGAGTAGCGGTATTAACCAATATCAACTCGGCTCACACACAGGCGATGGGTCAGGGAATCATGGAAATTTTGCAAGGCAAGCAACCGCCGGAAAACGTTTCCGACCTTTACAGCAGTGTCGACAAGGTGGCGGTTGTCATTTTGTGCATCGCGATCCCGTTGATTGCGGTTACCGCCTGGTTTGCCGCCAAGGCGCTCGGCGAAATCGCCCGAAAACAGCGGCGTCCATCCGCAGGGTTTGTGAAAAACGCGTATCGCTTTGCCGTGCTGCTCGTCTGTTTAGGGCTGTGCGGATACTGTTTTTGGCAAATTCCTTCCGTCTTGTTTGACGGGCTGTCCTGGAGCTTCGTCGACGTCTGGGCGCCTGCAAGCTTTGTGGTCGCCATCCTTAGTTTGTTTGTGGGGATTGTGCTGTTTTCCGTCTATTACTGGATGACGGTTGTGTTTCCAAAAGCGAATGACCGGACCTTTTTTCCGATCATCGTCCTCAGTACCGTCAGTGGATTGGGCAATGCGCTGATTATTTTTATCATCAACGAGGCGCTCAACCATACTGACCGTTTTCAGGGCGGCTTGTTTTCCTTTTTTATCATGGGCATCCTCATCTACGTGTGCGGACAAAGGTTGGTCAGGGCCAAACTGATTACGATCACAAACGAGATGGTGTTCCAAAAAAGAACAGAGTTGATCGACAAAATTCTCAACTCTCCGTACCAAAACATTGAAGCCATCGAAAAAGAGCGCATCTACTCCGTGTTGAACAACGATACGGAAACGATCAGCGGCGTGTCCAACATCTTGATTTTCGGGGTCACCAGCCTGGTTACTTTGCTGTGTTGCTTCATTTATTTAGGCATGGTCAATCTGTATGGCCTGCTCATTTCCATTGTCGTGATTTTGGTCGCCGCCGGGCTTTATTTTCTCGCAGGTCGGTATGCCAATCGCGTGTGGGAAGAGACGAGGGACATACAAAATGCCTTTTTCAAGTTCATCAATCACATGATTGGCGGTTTCAAGGAACTGAGCATCCACAAAGGAAAGAAAGGGCAATTCCAGCAGGAGTTGCAACAAAGCTGCGACACGTACCGGATCAAGCGGATTCAGGGGGATTTAAGTTTCGCCAACGTGTTTGTGATGGGCGAGCTGCTGTTCACCTTCGTGATCGGGGTCGTTGCGTTCATTTTCCCTGTCGTCTTTACGGATATTGCCAGCAGTTCCTTGCGAGCCTACATTTTTGTGTTCCTGTATATGACAGGCCCTGTACACGGCGTTTTGGATGCGATCCCGAATTTTATTCGCGTGCGGATTAGCTGGAATCGGTTGAATGAACTGTCGAGACAGCTGGAAGTCGGTGAAGACAAACAGGAGGGGCAAAAGACAGAGGCACTTCCATCTGGGGAAGGCATTCATTTGGAGGCAAGAGCTGTTGAATATCATTATAAAAACGCCGAGGGCGAGCAGTTTACTGTCGGTCCGGTCAACTTGAGCTTCCATTCCGGTCAGGTCACTTTCATTACGGGCGGGAACGGGAGCGGGAAATCGACATTAGGCAAGCTGCTGGTGGGATTGTACAAGCCCGACCGGGGTGAACTGTTGGTGAATGGTCAGCGCCAGGAAGAGCTGGGGCAACATTTTGCCGCCATTTTCAGCGATTTTCACTTGTTCGAGAAGTTGTACGGCATCAACGTCAATCAAAAAGAACAAGAAATACAAGAATATTTGCTGAAACTCGGCATCGACCATAAGCTGCACATCCAGAATGGCGGCTTCAGCACGGTCAATCTGTCTACGGGCCAAAGAAAACGGTTGGCCTTGTTAGTCAGTTGCATGGAGGATCGACCGGTCTATTTCTTTGACGAATGGGCTGCCGATCAGGACCCTGAGTTTAGAGAATATTTTTACAACACACTTCTGCCTGAGATGAAGCAAAAAGGCAAGTGCGTCATTGCGATTACGCATGACGACAGGTATTTCCATGTAGCCGATCAGCTTTTGAAAATGGAAGTCGGGCAGATCGCTCATGAACATGTGAAACAGCATGCATGAGAATCTCTGGGTAATGCGGGAGAGGAGGGGAGGCGGCAGAGCGCAAAATGAGAGAAGCCACAGGATAGGATGAGTTCGTTACGCTGTCTACTATGAGAAAAGGATGATTGCTGAAAATGAAAACATTCGAATCGATTGGGATTGTCGGAGCCGGGATAATGGGCTCGGATTTGGCTTTGGACCTGGCTAGTCACGGATATCGCGTCATTTTGAAAGATTTGCATCCCGACATTTTGGAAAAAGCGAAGCAGAAGATGCGCGAAGACTTCAAGCTGGTCAAGCTGATGAAAAAAGAGATTCCGGTAAAAGACATAGAGCAAGTGCTCGCCAACGTATTGTTCACCACGACTTACGATGATTTTTCTGCCGTGCCGTTCGTAATTGAAAACATCACCGAAAATTGGGAGGCCAAGAAGCAGGTCTACCTTGAGCTGAAACAATATTGCCCGGAAGACACGATTTATGGCGTCAATACAAGCTGCATCTCCATCACGAAGGTCGGCTCGCTGCTGCCCAAGCCGGAAAATGTCATCGGGATGCACTTCATGAATCCGGTGCCGCTCAAGCAGATGGTGGAGATCATCCGTGGCTACTACACGTCCGAGCAAACGATCGAGAAAATCAAAAGCTTCCTGAAGTCGGTCGACAAAAAGCCTGTACTGGTCAACGACTCGCCCGGCTTTGTCACAAACCGCGTGCTGATGCTGATGATTAATGAATGTATTTGGGCGATTCACGACCAAGTAGCGACGCCCCAGGACCTCGACAAAATATTCCGCTTGGGGTTCAGCCATAAAATGGGTCCGTTGGCAACCGCGGACTTGATCGGGCTCGATACGATTTTGCACTCGATTGAAGTGTTGTACGAGAGCTTCAACGATCCTAAGTATCGCCCGTGCCCGCTGCTGGTCAAAATGGTCGACGCCGGACTGCTTGGCAAGAAAAGCGGGAAAGGGTTTTTCGATTATACGGCGGCGTCTCCATTGGCGCACAGTGCCAGATAAGCCGTGTGCCGGACGAAGCCGATCAAAATTTCATGTAAAGGAACATGCAAATGGAGCTGAAAAACGGGATTAAATGTGTCGTCTGGGATTTGGACAACACGGTCTGGAAGGGCGTTTTGTCGGAAGGAGACGATGTTGCCCTCTATCCGCAAATCAAGGAAATCATGGAACAACTCGATCAGCGCGGCATTTTGCAGTCGGTGGCAAGCAAAAACAATTACGCTGACGCGATGCGCAAGCTGAAAGAGTTTGAGATTGACCACTATTTTTTGTACCCGCAAATTCATTGGGAGCCGAAGTCCAAATCCATCGGGGCGATCCAGCAGGCGATCAACATCGGGATGGACACGCTATTGTTCGTCGATGACCAGCCTTTTGAACTGGACGAAGTGAAAAGCGTGCACGATTCGATCAACTGCCTGCACGCCGAGCGCTATACCGAGCTGCTGACACACCCTTCGCTGATTCCGGCTTTTATTACGGAGGACTCGAAAAAACGGCGGTTAATGTATTTGCAAGACATGGAGCGTCAGCAGGAGGAAGAGTCTTTCACAGGCACGAGCGAAGAGTTTTTGAAAACGTTGGACATGAAGTTCATAATCAGCGAGGCGCAGGAAGATTGCCTGAAACGCGCGGAGGAGCTTACGGTCCGCACGAATCAGTTGAACTCGACGGGGCGGATATACAGCTACGACGAGCTGAATTATTTCCGCCATTCGCCCGACCACAAGCTGTTCGTGTGCGAGCTGACCGATAAATACGGCTCGTACGGAAAAATCGGTATCGCCCTGGTCGAAATGAACGAGACGCACTGGCATATCAAATTGCTCATCATGTCTTGCCGGGTGATTTCCAGAGGCGTTGGCACCGTATTGCTGGCACACATCATGCAGCAGGCCAAGCAAGCCGGCAAACGATTGCTGGCCGACTTTAAAAATACGGAAAGAAACAAAATGATGTACGTTTCCTATCGTTTTTCCAACTTTAAGGAAGTTTCCAAAGAAGAAGATGGCTTTGTCATCTTGGAAAACGATTTGACCCAGATTCAAAAATTCCCGCCTTATATCGATGTGCTCGTTTCGTAGGAATGACTATTCAACCAAAAAAAGGAGAGTTTACACATGCAACTTCAAGAACAAATTCGCAACTTTATTCTGGCCAATCTGGTTGTATTCGACGATGAAGTGGAATTTAGCGATGACGACAATATTTTTGAACTGGGCTTCGTCAACTCCTTGTTCGCGATGAAGCTGGTCACGTTTATCGAAAGCGAATTTCAGCTGACGATTGAAAGCGACGAAATGGAAATTTCCAACTTCAATACGATCAACAACATCGTGAACTTTATCCAGTCCAAATCGGTGTACAAATAAGTGAAGCAGATGATTTACACGACGAAAAATACAAGTGCTGATTTCAATTGGACGGAGTATTTTACCACGCTTAACAGCGGAGAGACACCCGGTGTCGATGCAAACCTATATTTTCAAAACGTCCGGGAACTTTTGCGCGAAAATGCTCACTTGCTCGGCTTGGTGCTTGGCGACGTGCTTCGAAAGCTGTTGCGAGACGTTCCGGTCAAGCCCGAGCCGAGAGTGCTGGAGCTTGGTGCAGGCACCGGATTTTTGACACGGCTTTTGCTGACGATGTACCAAGGAAGCGGGGTTTTGGTCGATAATTGCCAAACCTCCTTCGACGCCTATAACCAAGTCGCGCACAACCATGCGGATCGCATTACGTACTTGCTCGAAGACTTGTTCACGCTGAAGCTGACAGAAACGTTTGATCTTGTTTGCAGTTTTGGTTTGATTGAACATTTTAAAGAGAAGGCCGAAATCTTGTCCATCCACAAACAGTTTTGCAAGGAGGATGGATATTTGATTTTGATCGTTCCGATGGATAGCTTTTTGACGCGTGCTTATTACGAAGTTCACCCAGAAATCAACCTGGGATACCGGGAGCTGCTGACCAAAAAAATCGCTTTGGAGCAGCTCAGAGCCAGTGGTTTGCAGCCGATTCGCGCAGAAGTCAGTCAGGGCTATGTCTACGATTTTTTGACGATTTTATGCAAATAAGCAAAGCGTAGACAGAAGCACATTTTGAATGATGGGGATTGAATAAATATGACAATAACAAGCCCACACAGCATTCTGGAAGAAGTAAAACAGTTTGCAGAAGAAGAAATCAGACCGTTTGCTGCCGAATTTGAACAACAAAAAGCGCTTTCACGCGAGCTGATCAAAAAAATGGGGGAAAAGCGCTACTTGGCTGCAAGCTTTCCAGCACAGTACGGGGGCTTGCAGCTGCACCCCCTCGAATACGGGAACCTGGTTGAAGAGATCGGAAAAGGTGCTCTGTCTGCCGCGATGCTGCTGACGGTTACGACCGGGCTGGTAGGCGAAACGCTCATCCGTTGGGGCAGCGACTACCAAAAAGCACAGTACGTGCTGCCCATCGCAAGGGGCGAGAAGGTCGGGGCTTTTGCTTTAACCGAACCGGGAGTAGGAAGCGGCGCCAAGGATGTGAAAACTTCCTATGAAAAAGCGGGCGACAAGTATCGGATTACCGGGCGCAAAAAATGGATCTCGTTTGGGGAGATCGCCGACTTTTTTATCGTCATTGCCTCCGATCCGACGACGAACGCGATCAGTGCTTTCCTCGTCGACCGCGAGCAAGAGGGTGTCCACATTCGCAAAATCGAAGGGCTGCTTTCCTGCGCAGCTTCCCAGCTTGCCGATATCGAGCTGCACGATGTGGAAGTGGACGCGGACAAGCTGATCGGCAAGGAAGGAATGGGCTTCACGGGCATTGCCAACTTCGCGCTCGACCAGGGGCGGTTTAATGTCGCCTGGATGGGCGTCGGACTGGCGCAGGAAGCCCTGGAAGTGATGGTTACGTATGCGCGCAAAAGAAACCAGTCCGGGCAGAAAATTTTCAACTTTCAACTGATCAAAGGCATCATCGGCGATGCCGTGACGAACGTTCATGCTGCTCGCTCGCTCTGCCGGGAAGCCGCGCGCATGCGCGCCGACAATCATCCGGACGCGATTGTGCAAACGACGATGGCGAAATACTTTTCCTCGGTAGTAGCCAACAAGGTTGCCTCCGATGCCGTTCAGGTGCTCGGCGCGAACGGCTGCTGCAACCTGTATCCAGTCGAACGTCTTTTCCGGGAGGCGAAAATTTTGGAGATCATTGAAGGGTCTTCGCAAATTCAGCAGCAAATCATCGCCATGCACGGCGCGAACCGCTACTATCAGCCAAAAAGGATTACGGAAGTATGAAAAAATTAGATGCCAATCAAGTCAGCGACATCATTTCTCTCAGTCCGATGCAAGAAGGGATGCTGTTTCATTACTTGAAAGAACCGGACAGCTCCCTCTATTTTGAGCAAATCAGCTTGCATGTTTCCTCGGCTGTCCATATCGCTGCATTTCAACAGGCATGGCGGCACGTCGTCTCCGTCAACGAGATGCTGCGTGCCGTTTTTCGATGGGAAGGGGTCAAAGCGCCTCTTCTCATCATCCTCAAAGAGCTGCCGGACTTTTTGCGCTATGTGGATGTATCGGCACAGGTGACCGCGGACCGCGACACGTTTGTGGCTAACCTGCTGGACGAAGATCGGGCAAACAAGTTTGATCTGCGGGAAGGTGCGTTTCGCGTCAGTTTGTACAAATTGGGAGACGAGGACTATCAGCTGATCCTGAGTCACCACCATATTTTGTTCGACGGGTGGAGCACGGGCATTCTTTTGGCTGAGTTCATGGAGACGTATCAGCAGTTGCTGGAGCAGCGCCAGCCGACCGTTGCGGCGAAGCGAAAATTCAAAGACTTTATCAAGGCGGTCCAGCAAAAAGACAAGGCAGAGCAAGAAACGTTCTGGAAAACCTATCTGCAAGAAGTAAATCCGCTCTGGTTGCAAGAGATTATCCCAGCCAATCAGTCTCATGCAAGCAAGCACACCGTGGAGAAAAAACAGGCCCGGCTGGACATTCCGCAGTCGCTTCATGCTGAAATCAAACGCCAAGGAAAACATGCGATCAGTTGCTACCTGTACGGGGCATGGGCGTTGCTCCACTATTTTTATGCAGACAGCAAAGACGTGGTTTTTGGCACGACCGTCTCGGGGAGGGAGGAGTCTCTCGATGGCATAGACAAGATGGTGGGCTTGTTCATCAATACGTTGCCGCTGCGATTGGCGATCGACCCGGACGAATCCCTCCAGGCATTTTTGGAGCGGGTGTTTGCTTCGATGAATGCCCGCAAGCATTATGGCTCCACACCGTTGCGGGATATTAAAAAATACAGTGGACTGCCTTTTGAAAAAGAGCTGTTTGATACGGTGCTCGTCATTGAAAATTATCCGCTTCAACCGCATTCGAAAAATCGGAATTTCGTCATCGATTCCTTTTCATATAGAGAAGAAACCAATTATCCGCTCACGATCTTTATTACGTTGTGGGAGACGATCGAGCTTGTTGTCGACTACGACTGCCGCGTCTACAGCGAAGCGTTCGTGCAGGAGCTTTGTGCGCGCTACAAAATGATTTTGACGTATCTGGTGGAGCAGCCACTGGAAACGATTCGCACGGTTGACTTTCTGTTTCCCGAAGAGAAACAGAAGCTGCTGGGCGAATGGGTCAATACGAAAGTGGCTCTGCCCACGGGGAAAACGATCCATCAGCTATTCGAAGAGCAAGTGGACAAAACGCCTGAGCGCATCGCCCTGACATACGAAGGGCGTTCTTTTACGTATCGGCAAATGAATGAGCAGGCGAACCAGTTGGCGAATTTATTACAGGACGCGGGCGTTCAACCGAACCAGGTCGTGGGCTTGTTCATGGATAGGCGGCCGGAGCTGGTGATCGCGCTGCTCGGTATTTTGAAATCCGGTGGCGCTTATTTGCCGTTGGAGCCGACGCTGCCGCTGGAACGCTGCGCGACGATGCTTTCCGACGCTTGTGCCAATGTGGTGGTGTCCGTCCAGAAATTCACGGATGTGTTGGCTGGGCTTAAAACCAAGTGTCCGCTACTCCAAACCGTTGTGTGCATGGACCAGGCAGAAAGCGAAGCAGAGTACAGTCTGCGCGACTTGCAGCAATACGCTCGGGAAGTGGCGGTAACAGTCCCTCAAGCGACTTCCGATGATTTGGCATACGTGATCTATACTTCTGGATCGACCGGAGTGCCCAAGGGCGTCATGATCTCGCATGAAAACGTCGTGAATTTTCTGTACGCAATGGAACGGGAAATCGGTTTTGAACCCGAACATACCGTTCTGGCGCTCGCTGCCTACTCGTTTGATATTTTTGTCCTGGAGTCATTGGCGCCGCTCTGCTGGGGAATGAAAATGACACTGGCGAGCGATGCGGTGCTCAAGGACCCGGATGAAATCATGAAGCTGATCGAAGCTGAGTCGGTGACGATTCTCCAGGCGACGCCATCGCGGATGAAGCTGCTTGTGCAATCGGCGCGAGCGAGCAGTCTGCAGCAGATGCAAAAGATTTTGATCGGCGGAGAAACGTTATCGGAAGATTTGTACAAATCGTTGCGCGCGATCACAAAGCAGTCTATCTACAATGTGTACGGCCCGACGGAAACGACAGTATGGTCTACGATCCAGCGGCTTGAAGAAACGATTTCTGTCGGCAAGCCGATTGCCAATGTAGGCATCTATCTTTTGTCGAATGAGAGAACGCTGCGCCCGCTTGGCTATCCGGGAGAAGTGTGTATCTTCGGGAAAGGTCTGGGGAAGGGGTACTTGAACCAGCCGCTGCTCACTGCGGAAAAGTTCATAGCCAACCCGTTTCAGCCGGGCGAGCGGTTATATTGTACGGGCGACTACGCCTATTGGCTGCCGGATGGCTCCTTGCAGTTTGTCGGGAGAAAAGACCATCAGGTCAAAATCCGCGGGCACCGCATAGAGATGGCCGAGGTGGAAAGCGCCTTGAAGGATTTTTCCCCGGTCAAAGATGTCGTCGTCATCGAAATAAAAGAAAAGAACGAGTCAGCCCTGGCTGCCTACTTGGTGGTCGACAGCGGTTTCAACTGGACAGCTTGCAAAGCGTTTCTCAAAACGAGGCTGCCTCATTACGCCATTCCGTCTGCTTGCTACCGGATACCGGAAATTCCGTACACCCGCAATTTGAAAGTGGATCGCAAAGCGTTGGTGCAAATGCAAAAAGAGCCGCTGCATTTGTTGGAACATACGATCGAGCCGAAAAGCAAGCTGGAAGCGAAGCTTGCTGAGACGTGGAAAAACGTGCTGGAAATCGAGCGGGTGGGCATACATGATCGGTTTTTTGATGTCGGCGGCGACTCGATCAACGTCATCCGCTTGTGCAATGAGTTGAAAGCGGAAATGAACACGGACGTTCCGGTGCAGACCATTTTCACCTATCCGACGATTCATGAATTGGCAAACTACTTCCACGCAAAAGCAACAGGGGAGAGCCGGACGGCCAAGCCTTCAGCCGAAAAGCCCAAAGCGGCCAAGCCCCGCACTGTGGATATTCAAGACACCGATGTTGCGATCATCGGAATGGCAGGCCGATTTCCGGGAGCGGCTGACAAGGAGCAGTTTTGGCGCAATCTCGTCAGCGGCAACGAGGCAATCAAGTTTTACAGCGATGAAGAAATGGAAGCGCTCGGCATCGATCGCGAACTGTGGAACAATCCGCATTATGTCAAGGCGAAAGGAAAGCTCGACGATATCGATTGCTTTGACGCCGAATTTTTTGGCTATACCGTAGCGGAAGCCGAGTGGATGGACCCGCAAATTCGCTTGCTGCATGAGTGCGCGTGGCATGCCCTGGAGGATGCGGGGTACGAGCCGGAAGCGTATCCAGGCTCTATCGGTTTGTACGTCGGCTCTGCCTACAATATTTATTGGGTGCCGGAGACGTTCTCTCCATCGCTTTACGCTTCTGAGCAATACCAAATTTATCACGTCAACAGCAATTCGTTCGCGACGCTGATTGCTTACCGGATGAATTTGCGCGGGCCAGCGATCACTGTCCAGGCAGCCTGCTCGACTTCGCTCGTGGCAGTTGATCGGGCTTACAAGGACTTGCTTTTTGGAGACTGCGACATCGCCGTTGCAGGGGCGGCTGCGGTTACTTTGCTGGATGAAGCCGGATATGTCCATCAGGAAGGGATGGTGTTATCCAAAGACGGACATTGCCGCGCCTTTGACAAGAAAGCGACCGGGACTGTCACCGGAAACGGGGTTGGGCTAGTCGTCTTAAAACGTCTCAAAGATGCGCTGGCAGATGGAGATCATATTTACTCTGTTTTGAAGTCCACGGCTGTCAATAATGACGGAAACCGCAAAGTGGGCTATTCGGCTCCAAGTGCGGAAGGACAAGCGGCCGTGATTCAAAAAGCGATCGAACGGTCCGGGATCGAAGCGGCGCAGATTCACTATGTCGAAGCGCATGGAACGGGAACGGCATTGGGCGATCCTGTTGAAGTGGAAGGGCTCAAACTGGCCTTCGACACGGACAAGAAAAATTACTGCGGGCTCGGCTCCGTCAAGACGAATATCGGGCATCTGGAAGCGGCGGCAGGGATTGCCGGACTGATGAAAACATCGCTCGCGCTCAAAAACCGGATGATCCCGCCGACGATCAATTGCGAAGAGGTCAATGGGCAGATCGATTTCGAAAATTCCCCGTTTTACCTCAATACGCAGCTGCTCGATTTGCAAAACGAAGACATGTTTCCGCTGCGGGCAGGCGTCAGTTCATTCGGGCAAGGAGGCAGCAACGCTCATGTGATTTTGGAGGAAGCGCCGCCAGCGATCGAGACGCCAGCGAAAAGGCGGTACCAAATGATCGCGTTGTCCGCTCACAGCGAAGCAGCGTTGAAAGAGATGAAGGGACGGATTGGCGAGCGGTTCAAGCGCGACGACAGCATCCAGCTGGCCGATGCCGCCTATACGCTGAAGGTAGGGCGCAAACGTTTTTCGCACCGCTCTGTCTTGCTTTGCACAGAAGTGCGGGAAGCGATTGAAGTTTTGACGGAGAAAAACTCCCGGAAATCATGGGATTTTGTCGCTTCCGAGCAAAGCCCTGCGCTTGTGTTCATGTTTTCGGGGCAAGGTGCGGAATATGTGAATATGGCCTTGGACCTTTACCGTCACGAGCCGCTTTTCCGCGAGAAGCTGGATGAATGCTTCGCGATTTTGCAAAACATCTCGGGTGTCCGCTATCAGGACTATTTGTACCCCGACCAGCCTGACGATCAGATAGCGCGGGAGATACACAGGCAGAGCGTTTCCCAACCGCTGCATTTTGCCATCGAGTATTCGTTGGCCTGGATGCTGATGGAGTGGGGCGCTGCCCCGTCGAACATGATCGGATACAGCATCGGCGAGTATGTTGCCGCGTGCATAGCCGGAGTTTTCTCGCTGGAAGACGCTCTGGTTTTGACTTACCACAGAGGCAGGCTCATGGAAAAACTCCCGGAAGGCGTCATGCTGACGGTTCCTTTGGCGGAGGAAGCTTTGCTTTCCATCTTGCCGCATGAGCTGTCGATTGCAGCCGTGAACGAGGAATCGTGTATTGTCGCTGGAAGCAAGGAGGACATCAGCCGATTCGAAGCCGCGTTGAAGGAGCAAAAGGTCATCAGCATGCGGCTCGCTATTTCCCACGCGGGGCATTCTAACATGCTGGATTCGATGCTGGCAGAATTTGGCGAATACGTACAGAACGTTTCGTTCCAGCCGCCTGTGCTGCCGTTTGTGTCCAGCTTGACGGGCAATCCGATTACGCCAGAGGAAGCGGTCGATCCGGGCTACTGGGTGCGGCATTTGCGCGAGCCTGTCCGCTTTGTGGCAGGGTTGCAAAAGCTGGCGCAGCAGGAGCATACGTTATTTATCGAGATTGGGCCGGGGCGAAATCTTTGCATGCTCGCCCAGCGGTTTTTGCGCCCTGAGCGCAACCAAAAGCTGCTCGATACGATCCGGGTGGAGCGAAAGCAAGTGGCGGACGACGAACAGCTTTTGAAGACGGTGGCGCAATTGTGGCTGTATGGGGTCGACCTGGACTGGAAACGGTTTTACGACGGCGAACGGCGCAGAAGAATTTCTTTGCCGGGATACCCGTTTGCGAAAAAGCGTTACTGGAACCATGCGTTTCGTTTTGACACCAGCCAGTTTGGCAAACGGGCGAAAGGCAAGCGGTTGGCAAGTGCAGCGCTACAGTCCGCGGCGTCGCTCTCGTTTTCGCCTGCGCATTCGCAGGAGCGACTGTCTGGACAGGTGGCCGAATCGGCTCCAGTCGTTCATACGTTTGCAAGCGAAGAGGGAAGCGTGATCTCGCGGTTAGTAGGGGAGATCATCGGCGGTCCGAATGTAGGGGAAGACGAGGACTTGTTTGAAGCGGGATTTGACTCGCTCAAGGTTGTATCGTTTATTTCCAAGCTTGTGGATGCGTTCCAGGTGCAACTGACGATGCACGAGGTGTTCGCGCATCCGACGATCCGCGAGCTGGTGCCGCTCATTCGGCAAAAAGCGCCGCAGGCGGCTATCGTGATTCCGAAAGCGGCAGAAGCGCCGTACTATCCGGCTTCGTCCCAGCAAAAACGGCTGTATGCGTTGCAGCAGTTTGATGAAACGAGCACGGCGTACAACATTCCGGGCGTATTTTTGCTGCACGGGACGGTCGACCGGGAGCGGATGCAGGCTGCGTGTGAGGGGGTGCTGCAACGGCATGAGGCGTTGCGGACTTATTTTGAGCTGGACGGGCAGGAGTTGGTGCAAAGGATTGTTGCGGTTGCTTCGTCCTTTGCGCTTGAATGGCGGGAG
>NZ_DOTK01000019.1:0-5570 GCF_003521185.1 Brevibacillus sp. | reverse complement strand
CAAAAAAGCCAAGAAAAATAGGCGGGGTTGACATATTACACATAATATCGAGCAAGAACTAATAAATCCGTTCATAAACCAAACCATAAACACAAAACCAAACAACCAACACAAACAAAAACAGGACACTCCCCCAATCCCACCAGAAAGAGTGCCCTGCTCCATTACATCTGTACTACCTCCACCCTATACAACCAAACTCAATGCCATAATCAAAATAATCGCCACCACCGACAAAATCGTCTCCATCACCGTCCACGACTTCAGCGTATCTTGCACCGACATGTTGAAATATTCCTTGATCAGCCAGAAGCCGGAATCGTTCACATGGGACAGGATCAGCGAGCCGGAGCCTGTTGCCAGTACCAACAGTTCCGGGCTGGTTCCGGGAACTTGCAGGGCGATAGGCCCGACAATTCCTGCTGCCGTCATCATGGAGACGGTAGCGGAGCCGGTAGCCACGCGGATCAGGGCAGCGATCAGCCAGCCCAACAGGATGGGCGAAATCGCGGAGGCTTTGGCCAATTCGGCGATGTAATCGCCGACGCCGCTGTTCAGCAGAACTTTGTTGAACGCGCCACCCGCACCGATGACCAACAGGATTGTCGCGGTAGGAGCGAGGCAGTCGTTTGTGAATTTGAGAATGTCGTCTTTGGTAAAGCCGCGATTGAAGCCGAGTGTCCAGAACGAAATGATGACGGCAATCAACAGGGACGTGATTGGGCTGCCGATAAAATCAGCCCATTGGCGCAAGGCGTCTTCCTTCGGCAATGTTACATCGGCGACAGTCGCGAGCAACATCAAAAACACAGGCAAAAGCACGGTAAAGACAGTGATTCCGAAGCCAGGCAATTCGCGCTCGTCCTTTGGCTCCGCCATTTGCGCTGCAAGCTCAGGCGAGATGCTCGTCTGGATGCGCTTGCCAATCCAGCTGCCGTAGAGCGGCCCGGCGATGATTGCAGCAGGCAGGGCTACGATGATGGACAGCAAAATCGTCTTGCCGACATCGGCCTGGAACAGATCGACCGCTGCCATGGCAGCAGGGTGCGGAGGCACGATGCCATGCACGATGGACAATCCGGCGATGAGCGGAATCCCGATTTTCAGCAAAGAGACGCCCGTTTGTCTGGCAATCGTAATGACGAGCGGAATCAACAGAACGAAGCCTACTTGAAAGAAGACCGGAATCCCTACGATAAAGGCGACGAACATCATGGCCCAGTGAACGTTTTTTTCACCGAACAGCCGGATCAAGGTGCGGGCGATTCGCTCTGCGCCGCCGGATTCCGCCATCATTTTTCCGAGCATGGTGCCAAGCGCGAGCACGATCGCAATAAAGCCGAGCGTTCCGCCCATCCCGTCTTTGATCGAGTCGACGACTTTGACGAGCGGCATCCCGGAAGCGATTCCGACAAACCCGGCCGCGAGCAACAGCGCGACAAACGGGTTGACTTTGAACCGCGTGATGAGAACGAGGAGGAAGAGAATCGAGATCAACGTAATGAGAAGTGGCATGATAGAACCCTCCGTTTGATGTGTCTAGTTGTTCAACTGTTTTTGGAACTTGGCGATTAGCTTGTACTCCTCCAGGAGGTTGTAGTAAACGCGCTCGTAAATGTAAAACAACTCCAGATACATGCTGGATCGCTCCAGGTCCGGCTCATGCCTGTGCGAAATGTGAATCATCTTTTTCACATCATGCAAATTGTCCAATGCTCCAAGCGCGTGCATCGCTAAAAGGGCGGCGCCAAAGCTGGAGCTTTCGTGACTCTCAGGAATCAGCACCTCGTAGCCGAACATATCGGACATGATTTGCCGCCATTCCTTGGAACGGGCGAAGCCGCCGGATGCGCGAATTTCCTTGGCGCCTCCAGCCAGATCGCGGAGCGCGATGCCAATGCTGTATACGCTGAACAAAATGCCTTCGAGGACGGCGCGGATGAAATGCTCCCGTTTGTGGTGCAGGCCGATGCCGAAAAAAGAACCTCTCGCCTGCGCATTCCAGTAGGGCGCGCGTTCGCCGGACAAGAAGGGGAGGAACAGCAACCCATCTGCGCCGGGGCGTACATGCTCAGCTGCCTGAATCATGACGTCGTAAGGATCGACGCCCAGCTGCTTCGCCTTTTCGACTTCCGGCCAGCTGAACTCGTCGCGGAACCAGCGGAGCATGATCCCGCCATTGTTGGACGGGCCGCCGATGACCCAATGATTCTCCGTCAGCAAGTAGCAGAACGTGCGGCCTTTCGGATCGGTGATCGGCTCGGGCACGACCGTCCGAACAGCTCCGCTCGTCCCGATCGTAATGGCTACCTGACCGTTGTCGATGGCACCGATGCCGAGATTGGCCAGCACGCCATCACTTGCTCCGACCACAAAAGGCGTGTCGGGATCAAGCCCGATCTCTTCCGCATAGCGTACCTTCATTCCCCGCAGGATATGGGTAGTCGGCACTGGCTCGCTCAGGTGTTGCTTCGTGATGCCGGCAACCTGCAGCGCGTTGTCGTCCCAGTCCAGTTTGCGCAAGTTGAACAGTCCCGTAGCCGAAGCGATGGAGTAATCAACCACGTACTGACCGAACAGTCGATAGATCACATATTCCTTGATGGAAATGTACTTCGCTGTCTTCTGGGAAATATCGGGCTGATTCTCTTTGAGCCACATGATTTTGGGAAGCGGCGACATGGGGTGGATCGGCGTTCCGGTCGCCAGGTAGATCGAATGGCCGACACCTTCCTCCTTGAGCCGCTCTGCCTGTGCCGCGCTGCGGTTATCCGCCCAGATGATGCTGTTCGTCAGGGGATTTCCGTGCGCATCTACGGCAATCAGGCTGTGCATCGCGGTGGAGAAGCCGATGCCGCCGATTTCGTTCTGCCCGATGTCCGCTTGTTCAATCGCCTGTTTCAATGCGGCAACGACAGCGGCGAAGATCGTTTCCGGGTCTTGCTCAGCCCACGATGCTTTCGGCACCAGCAGGGGATAGTCGATATTGCCAGTCCCGCGAACGGCTCCAGATGCTGTGAAGACAATCGCTTTCGTACTGGTTGTCCCGATATCAAGACCGATAAAGTAGCTTTGCTTCATGTGCTTTCACCCTTTTTTCGCGAAAAACGTCTCGATGTTTTCCTAAAAGTAAGATCGGACCGCTTGCCGCCTGTTCTTTTGGCTCCGAAGAGAATGGAAACAGTCACGATCATTTGTATACGCTTTCAACCGAGTGGCGTGTTGATAACGAGATTATAGCGAAATTTTTTTCATTTGTTAATATAAAAGAAAAAAATTATTTCATTTTTCATATTCACATCGATAGTATTACCAAAAATAGCCGTTTGATGGTTTGGGAGGGAAAAAGAAAAACGCCTGATCACAGGCGTTTGAGCGAGATAGCTTCTCGGATATGCTGAATGTTGGAGATCGTATCGTCCTGTCTGCGCAAGGAAACCGCCACGTACAGCAAATCGATCAGGCTGAGCTGGGCGAGGCGGGAAGACAAAGCTTCCGTGCGAAAAACGGTTTCCCGCGAAGTCGTGTATAAGCACATGTCAGCGAGACGGACGAGGGGAGACTTGCCGTAGCTCGTAATGCCAATCGTTTTGGCGCCGCGCTCCTTGGCTACGCGCAGGGCTGCCAAAATATCTTTGTTGGAGCCGGAGTGGGAGAAACCTACGGCTACCGCGCCTTCCGTCAGCAGCGAAGCGGACATGACCTGATAGTGGGCATCCGAGTGATGAATACAGGGAATGCCTGTCCGCATGAATTTGTGGTAGGCGTCTTGGGCGATCGCAGCCGAGCCGCCAGAGCCGTAAAATTCAATACGAGTCGCTTTTTCCAGGCAGGAGACGATTTTGAGCAGCTCATCCTTGTTGATGATTTGCAGGGTGTCCCGCAATGTTTCCAGATTCGCGGTGAAAATTTTTTCGGCAATCGCGCCGATGTCGTCGTCATCCAGATTGATCTCCTGGTAGATCGTTTGCTTTGGATTGGTCACTTCGCTGGCCAGCGCGATTTTAAACGCCTGGTACCCGCGAAAACCGAGCCGCCGACAAAGCCGAAAGACCGTCGCGTCCGCGCACTGGCACTGATCGGCCAGCTCGGTAATGGAGAAATGAACGATTTGATTGGCATGCTGCAAAATGTAATCGGCAATCTGCTGTTCTTTGCCGCTTAACTGTGTGTAAATGGCGCGCAGCTGCGCAAGCACACTGACAGGCGTGTGTGACGTTGTATCTGGCATGAAATGCGACCTCCTGAATTGAATTGAATTGAATCGTACTGGAATGCCATCTATATTTCAGCAAAAGATATTGCCAAAAAGGCTCGTGCAGGGCAAATGCAATGATTTCCTACTTGCTAGTATAGGAGAAACAGACGGTCGTTTCCTAGTTTCAAAAAAATTTTCTTCATTTCTGATGAAAGATGAAAATTTTTGTCTTATAATACAAACTAACAGAGTTCATCCCAAAAGGAGTGACGTACGCGAATGAAACTTGCGATTCTCGGTCTAGGTAAAATGGGGTACAATCTGACACTCAATTTGCTTTCTCATCAACATGAGGTTGTCGCTTACGACGTAGATAAAAGCCGTGCGGAAGAACTGAGCCGCGAAGGAGCGATTCCGGCTGCTTCTGTCGAGGATGCGGTAGCGAAGCTGGACACGCCGCGCGTCATCTGGCTGATGGTTCCGGCAGGGGAGATTGTCGACCAGCTGGTTGATCAGCTGTCTATGATTCTCGCTCCCGGCGATATCGTCATCGACGGCGGTAACTCGCATTACAAGCAATCTGTAGAGCGCTACGAACGGTTGAAAGCCAATGGCATTCATTTTCTCGATGCAGGCACAAGCGGCGGAATGGAAGGCGCTCGCCACGGGGCATGTATGATGATCGGCGGGGATCGGGAAGCGTTCGCCCACATCGAACCGATGATTCGCGACATTAACGTGGACAAGGGCTACTTGTACACGGGCGATGCGGGCAGCGGTCACTTTTTGAAAATGATTCACAACGGGATCGAGTACGGAATGATGCAAGCGATCGGGGAAGGCTTCGAGGTGCTGGAAAAAAGCCAGTACAACTACGATTTCGCCGAAGTGGCCCGCGTGTGGGCGAACGGCTCTGTCATCCGCGGCTGGCTGATGGACTTGACGGAGCGCGCCTTCCGCAAAGACGCCAAGCTCGATGACATTCGCGGCGTCATGCACTCTTCCGGCGAAGGAAAATGGACGCTGGAAACGGCGCTCGACCTGCAAGCAGCCACTCCTGTGATCGCGATGTCGCTGCTCATGCGCTATCGCTCGCTGGACGAGGATGCCTTCCACGGCAAAGTTGTCGCTGCGCTGCGCAACGAATTTGGCGGACATGCGGTAGAAAAGAAATAACAGCACCAAAAAGGATGACGGCAGCGGCAAGCCGATCATCTTGTTTTCTATACGTGTGATTGTCGGAGCGAAGCACTGGATCAGCGATGGTCCGATCGCAGATGAAATGAAAATGAACGATGTCGTCAACGCCCTGGCGAAGAAATAACGACGCAAGAACCTGTGCAAGCAGGTTCTTTTTTTGGTGCGCCCAGCA
>NZ_DOTK01000059.1:378-26921 GCF_003521185.1 Brevibacillus sp. | reverse complement strand
CATGCGTGGCGCACCAAAAAAAGACTGCCAAACGAATTTGGCAGCCGCTGTCTTCTGGATGTGCTTGTGCTAGTTTTGCTTGAATCCCACGCGAGCCTTTATTGATTCACAGGCAGCAAAGGCAGACGAATGTGGCTCGGATGCTGTTCATCATGGTAAATGTGCTGCGTGGCGACCACCGTCTCGGTTTCCGTCGCCAGGTTCCCTCCCGTGTTTGGATTCGGGAACGAGAAGTTTTCCGCACCGGATGTGACCGCGACCCGGATTCTGTGGCCCTTTTGAAAAACGTTGGCGATTTTGCCCATGCGGATTTCGTAGCGTTCGATCTGCCCCGGTTCGAGCAGCTGCGGTTCGGAAAACGAATGGCGGTAGCGGGCGCAAATGATTCCATCCGACAGGCGAATCGAGTTGCCCGCTTCGTCCACGTCGCTCAGTCGCACGAGCCAATCCGTATCGCGGGCCGAGCTGGCTGCGTACAGGACGGCAGAGATTTCCCCGGCAATGGCGACCGCTTCCTGCAAAGGCTCCGATGTGTAGACAAGCACGTCTTGACGTTTCTCTACCTCGGCGTAGTTTTCCGGCACGCAGTTTTCGTTCTCGGACAAATCAAGCAAGTACGGCGCGGCATCTAGCGGATCGAACAAGTACGTATCCGCTGGTTGCTCGCCGGGAGTCGCAAGCGTCAGGGCACCATCTCCCGCACTCGTATTCGCCTGTCCATGGCTGCTCAAATAAAACGCCGTTTGCTGCGCCTCTGCTGGCGGCCACGCCGAGGACGTCTTCCATTCGTTTTCGCCAACCATGTAATACTGGACGCGCGGCTCGTGTTCCACGCCGTTTTCGATGCCTTTCAAATAGCGGTCAAACCAGCGCAGCTGCGTCACGTCCAAATCGTAGCGAATCGCGTTGTTTCCAAATGGCACGTGATGAATCTCGCGCGTCGTATTGGCTTTGTGGTACCACGGGCCGAGAATCATCCGGGTGTGCTCTGGCATGTTCTGGGACACGACCTCCCACGCCTCGCTTGTGCCCATTCCGTTGTCGTCGTACCAGCCGGATACGAGAAACGCAGGCACTTTTACCTGATCGGCAAACTGCTTCCAGTCGGAACGCGCCCAAAAATCGTCGCCATCGGGATGCTCCATCCATTTTGTCCAGAACGGGATTTCTTTCCCGAGCACTTTTTGCGGAATTTCCTTGATCGGGCGGACTTTCAGCACTTCGCTCCAGTCATCTCGGCTGAGGGCAGCGACATTTCGGCGCTTTTCGGCCATCATGAAAATCCACGATAGCCCCGTGAGAATCGTCCCGCCTTTTCGCGGAATGTCGATGTACGGCGTGCCGACGGTTACGTAGCTGAAAATCGCCTTCAAGTGCGGGTTGCCGCTCGCTGCTGCCGCCCATTGCACATAGCCTACGTACGAACCTCCGAGCATGCCGATCGCCCCGTCCGACCATGGTTGTGCGGCGATCCAGTTGAGCGTGTCGTCTCCGTCTTCGCGCTCATGCACCAGCGGAATCCATTCGCCCTCGGAGTCTTCCCGCCCTCGCGTGTCCTGTACGACCAATGCGTAGCCGCGCGCGACGAATGGCAGACGGCGAAAAATCGCGTCCATCCGGCCGTATGGCGTCCGCAGCAAAATGGTCGGCACCCGTTCGCCCGGCTGCAATCCAGCTGGAATCCACACTTCTGTCGCCAGCTTGATGCCATCGCGCATGGCTACGTCGTGCCTGCCCAGATGCTTGACGCCGTAGCGCGCGGCAGAAAGCTGCGCATCTTGCCACAGCACAAGCGGCGTCATGCTTTCCCAGCCTTCCTGCACGAGTACCACACTGTCTCCCCTGCCAGTCAAGACGAATGCGATGACCTCGTTGTCGCACACGATCAGGTCGATCGGCATCGCTCCGCCGCGCAGCGCCCACACCCACGCCTGCTTGTGCTCCCGCCCGCCAGAGAGCGTCCCTTCGACTCGCTCATGCCGCTGGTAGCAGCCGCCACCAGGCGGATGCATCTCCTCGACAGCCGACCAGTCGAGCGCATTCCACTCGCCAAGCCTGCGGCTCAGCTCGTACACAGGCAGTTCGTAGACCGCTTTGTCTTCGGCGAGCAGTTCGAAGCTTCTCTCTGCCTTTTCTTCCGACTCCCAACCTGTAGGCCGATGCCACACTCGCTCTTTTCCCAAAAGCAAATCAGCGATGTGAACGCCTGATTGATAATAGCCAAAAACTTGTCCAGACGGTTGCTTGTTCTCCATCGTAGCTCTCCTCTTTTCTACAAAACGGAATTTATCTCCACGCTTTCTGATAGACGCGCAAATAGTTTTTGCCGAGAATGTCCTCAATCTCTTCGTCCTTGTAGCCCCTGATCATCAGCTCGCGCGTAATCAGCGGAATCGACGCGTGGCCTTTTACGACATCAAAAGGCATCTCTGTCGTTTTCGCGATGCGGTCGAGCGGAATGTACTTGGTCAAATCGTCGCACAGGTCAAGTCCGATGCCGATATGCTTGCTGCCGACGAGCTTCTTCATATGGTCGACGTGGTCGATCAGCCGCTCAAGCGTCGCTTCGGCTCCGCTGTTTGCCGTAAACATGCTGAACGCATTCAAGCCGATCAACCCGCCCTTTTCGGCAATCGCCGTGATCTGTTCGTCCGTCAGGTTGCGCATGGTCGGCACCAGGCTGCGGCAGTTGGAATGAGAAGCAATGATCGGCTTGCGGGCCACTTCGATCACGTCCCAAAATCCTTCGTCGTTCAAATGGCTGACGTCGATGAGGACGCCCAAGCGCTCCGCCTCTTCAATCAGGGCAACGCCAAAGTCGGTCAGACCGCCTTTTCTCCCTTCACGCACAGGGGCGAAAAAGCTGCCATCTGCGGCAAAATTTCGCCGACTCCAGGTAAGTCCCATCATCCGTACGCCCAGCTCGTAAAAAATGCGCAGCATGCTCAGATCGTTGTACAGCGGCTCGGCGCCCTCCAGGGAGAGAACAAACGAAACTTTTCCTTCCTGCCTTGCCGCGAGCAAGTCTTGTCCGTTTTTGGCGATGACCAAATAGTCCGGAGATTCCGCCACTTCCGCGTGCAAGGCACTCACCTGATTGAGCGCTTTGCGCAACGCCATTTCCGGCACAAACGCATCTTCCACAAAGACGGCCGCCACGACGGAATGCACCCCGCCTGCCTGAAACCGCGGCAAGTATTCTGTCTCGATCAGCTTCGTCCGGCCGTAGCCGCGCTGAATTTCTACATCCATCAGCAAGTCAAAATGTCCGTCCAGCACATGGACGCCATCGTGAAAGCTGCGTGCCTGCTGCAAAGTCGCATCTGCCATTCCCGCTCATCTCCCGTCTTTTTTGTCCAAATAGTTGTAGATCGTGTACTTGGTGACATCCAGCAAATCCGCCACGTGCTGCACGGCTCCCTTGATCAAAAACAGCCCTACTTCGTCGAGCAAATGGATGAATTGAATCTTCTCTTCCTTTTGCATCAGGGCAATCGGTTTTCCGGTCTTTTTCAGGCAATCGTCGATCATTTGCTCCATCAGACTGGTGACCGTCGGTGCGAACTTTTCCGCGGCCCGCCCTTCCTCGGCTTTGTCCGCGAACGCCATCATGTCGTTTAAGGCCGCCTGCGCGATGGCAATGTGCGTCAAGTCCATATTCAGGCACAGGCTGCCGATAATTTGCCCGGTTTCGTCCTTGATGTACAGCGAGCTGGACTTGATCTGCTTTCCCTTGATCGTGTCGTTGCGGTAGTTGAGATCGTAGTCCTCCTGGCTCGTCTTGGCTGTGCGCAAAGCTTGCAGCGCCAGATTGGTGACCGGGGAGCCGACCTCCCGCCCGCTGACATGGCCGTTGTAGATCGCAATGATCGAAGAAGATATGTCTGTCAAATCGTGCAGCACGACTTCACAATGCTGCCCCAACGTCTTCGCCAAGCCTTCCGCGACAGGAATATAGCTGGCTAAAATCGGATGAATGTGTCTCGTCATGAACAGAGCCTCGTTTCTTTCTGCTGTGTTGCTTGTGTCAGCTGACTTCGACAATCAGCTCAATCTCTATCGGATTATTGAAAGGAAGCACAGAAGTTCCGGCAGCTGCCCGCGCATGCTGGCCTGCCTCGCCCAACACTTCGATGAAAAAATCGGACGCGCCATTAATCACTTGCGGCTGCTCGTAAAAATCCGGGGCGCTACTCACCAGCGCAAACAGCTTGACGATCCGCGTGATCCGGTCCAGATCGCCCAACTCGGATTTGAGCAAGGCGAGCAAATTGAGCGCCGTAATTTTCGCGGCTTCGTATCCTTGCTCGATCGTCACGTCTGTTCCCAGTCTGCCCAAATAAAGCGGCTTGCCGTCCACGTAGCACCCCGCTCCCGAGGTGTACACCAGATTGCCCGTCTGCACACACGAGACGTAATTCGCCATCCGCGGTGGCGGTGGCGGCAATGTGTAGCCCAATTCCTTCAACCGCTGTTCGATCCTCGACATGTCCTCACCCCTTGAATGAATGAAAAGTCAGCAAGACCTGTTGCTGCTTTAACCATACTATTCTGACCACTTTGATTTCAACAATTTTTTAGAAGTTGATTAATTTTTTAAAAGAGAAACACACAAAACAGCCAGACACACTTTTTTCCAAGCGTGTCCGGCTCGCAAGTCGTCGTATCGTGAAAATCAGTCAATAGCGCAGTTGCATCAGGATGCTTCTGATCTCTTCGTCATTCATCATCAGGTCGTAGTGCTTCCTGCTGATCTTCGCCAGCGCGAGATCGTGGTAGAAAAATTCCGTAAACACTTTGACAAAAGGCTTCGCCATCGTCTTGATCGCTTGCCAGGACTGGTTTTCCTCACAGGCAAAAATCACTTCGCGCTCGTCGATGATCAACAGGCGAAACCGCTCCAATGTATGATGCTCGTCCGCCGGAATCAAGGTGTGCACCTTGGCAATGTTCGGCTTCAGCGATCCGACGACAAGCACTTCTACGTCCACGCCCTCTGCTTCCTTTTCCTCCAGGATCGGCAAATACTCGACGAGATCGTCTTTCCATGCCGAGATGCGGATCGAGCTTTTCGCTTCTTTGATAAGTTGCTTGCTCTGCACCCGAATCGAGCTGTCGACTTTCAGGCTCCAGACGAGATCCTCGGAGTAAGCTTTTTTCCTGGACTGAATTTTCAATTGCTTGATGTTGTCCTGAAATTCCGCTGTCAGCTTTTCAATCGCAAGCGCAAGAGGCAGTGCGCTGTACAGCTTTTTCTTTTCGGAAACCGAATCGAGCACCATGCCTTTTTCAATCATGCGCGACAGCACTTCGTATATTTTCGCCTTGGGCACGCCGGAAATTCGGACGATTTTCGTGGCGTCAAGCGGCTCCTCGCTCGAAACCAGCGCTTCAAAAACTTTGCTCTCATACTGCGAAAAACCAAATTTTTGTAACATGCTTCCTCCTGCCCGTATCATCTGGTTATTTATTTCCTATGATAAAGCATAGAAGCAAGCAAATCCAATGACCGTCCCTGAATTGACAGGCGCTTGGCTTCCATGTAATCTGTAACAGGTTACAAGTTACTCCATAGGTAGTAACTAAAATTCACAATCGTTGCACTTCTCTTGCAAAGCGTTTGGAACGCCGCTTGTGAAAGGGACATGCACCTCGGGCAGCATGAGAGACTAGGTAGTAATGGGAGGCAGAAAGTAGCAATGAATGTCGTTTTTTTGTTCACAGGATTTTTGTTCGTAGCAGGCTTGGGCTATGCGTTCAGTCACAATCGCAAAGCGATCCGGCTTCGGCCGATCATCGCCATGATGATCGCCCAGCTGGTGTTGGCCTTCCTCTTGCTGAATACCGGCGTCGGGATTGAGTTGATTTTGTTTATCTCCAAAGTGTTTGATACGCTGATGAAGCTCGGTATCAGCGGAGTCGACTTCGTCTTCGGGGGACTGGAAAACGCCGGAATGTCCACGTTCTTTCTCGATGTGCTGCTCCCGATCATTTTCATCTCGGTATTGATCGGGATTTTGAACCACTTTAAAATCTTGCCGCTGTTGATCCGCTTCACAGGATTTGTCCTCAGCAAGCTGAACGGCATGGGCCGACTGGAAAACTACATCGCTGTCTCCTCGGCTTTTCTCGGACAATCGGAAGTGTTTTTGACGACGAAAAAGCAGCTCGGCCTCGTGTCCAGCAAACGGCTCTATACGCTGTGCACCTCTGCCATGAGCGCGGTGAGCATCGCCATCGTCGGCGCCTACATGACCATGCTGGAACCGAAATACGTCGTCGTCGCCATCGTCGTCAACATTTTGTCGGCGCTGATTGTCGCCAATATTATCAACCCGTACACTTTGACGAAAGAGGAAGATTTGATCGAGCCTGTGGAGGAAACCGAAAAACCTGCGTTCTTCCAGATGATCAGCGAAAGCATTGTCGACGGCCTGAAAATCGCGGTCATCGTCGGCGCGATGCTGATTGGCTTCATCGCCCTGATGAATCTGGTCAACGAGCTGTTCTTGCTCATCTTCCGGATTTCTTTCCAGGAAGTTCTCGGCTACATATTCGCTCCGGTTGCTTTTTTGATGGGCGTTCCCCAGGCGGAGATCGTTTCGGCGGGAAGCATCATGGCGACCAAAATCGTGACCAACGAGTTCGTCGCGATGCTGAACTTCAAGGAAATCGCCAGCAGCCTGTCGCCCAAAACGGTTGGCATCGTCTCGGTCTTTCTCGTCAGCTTCGCCAACTTCGGCTCTATCGGCATCATCACCGGATCGGTGCGGGCACTCAACGAAAAGCAGGGCGACCTCGTAGCCAAGTTCGGCTTGAAGCTTTTGCTCGGCTCGACGCTGGCATCTGTGTTGTCGGCAACGATCATTGGTGTTTTTCTGTAAACGATCGCTGTTGGTTAGTTTACGCTACTGGAAGACGATAACTGAATACAAAAAACCAAAAAGTCGGTAATCCTGAGAATAGGAAAACCGACTTTTGTTTTGGTAAAAACCGTATTAGCTCGGGGTTTACGTTATTTGACTGGCGATACCCCTAGTTGAAAAACGTTTAGTAGAGAACACAATTCCCATTTGGTACATAGTACAAATTAGAACATATTGGGCGCAACTGGGCAATAATTGGTTACGTCGAACAGTTGTGTGCCCTGATTACTCTTTAAATGAAACCATAGTAACATTCCGATCTTTTTCGCTCACCGTTAAAACAACCTCACTCGCATAGCGAGAGAGAAATACGAGAAAGGGGGATTCTAGCAGGCCGTCACTGAGCACCCAGTTCATGGGGGATATGGTGACCTCGTCACTCGTTTTGAATGGTTTATTAATAAAGTCCCAGAGCTTTTTGTGATCCGGTTGGGCACGGTAGGTAGTCTGCTCGATAAAGGAAGTGCTATCTATTTGGAACAGCTTTACTTTTAGCTGGTTACTACGCTCACATTCTCTCCGCAGATAAAAATCCCTTACCAGAGGATCAATCTTACTTGTATTTATGACCGATTCGATAAAAGATCTTTTTATGTTTGGCTTTAAGTCCTCCAGCCTGATTTCCTCCAGCTTTCCTTTCGTGTATATTCCACGAACTTTAGTAAACAGGCTTGTGAAATTGACGGAAGCATACTCTTCTATCTCGGGATCGTCATGGGCCGGAATTCGATAAGCAGTATGCTCATGAACAACAAAAGGGGCGATGGCCCATTGCAGGACGATATCATGGATAAAATCGGGAGGTTCCTGGAGCCCACTTGACTCCAATTTCTTGAATGAAAAGTCGACGTTTGTTTCTACCCGATTCTCTCTAGTGGGGAACGGTATCTCTATCAGCCAATCCATATATTATGCCCTCCTTATTGGTAAGAGAAGCAAAAGGCAACCTAGATCAGATTGACCGATCTAAACTGCCCCTGTTTCTTTATTAAAGCGGTATTTTAAACGATGCCGATTTAACTGGTGCGATCACGAAACCAGATGATACACCCGCAACGGTCCCATGCACTGTTGCAGTATATGTACCCGGGGAAAGTCCTTGGAAGTCTATTTGGTCGTGATATTTTGAATAGAGAGTACCCGTCAGCTTTTTAGCAATTGGTTCCTGATGTACCAGCTTGCCGTTACTATCATTAATAGTGATGTACACGCTAAAACCTGAGATAACGTCGCCGCTTTTGGATATGTCCAAGGTCCAATTACAATACGCCAGGCCAGGACCAACCAGCTCAGGATAACATTTAATTGTTCCGAAACCGCCTATTCCTCCGGCTTTGGCTTGTGGTACACCTTCCAAGGGCTGCTGAATTAGGTTAAATTGACCCGGCGTGCTGATAATTTCCTCCTCAACAGCAAATGCCGAAAACGGCATTACGGTCATTATAACCAGAGTGAATAAAGCAAGCAATAATCTTTTCATATAATTTTAACCTCCATTTACAAATATTTACAATTTTAATTATAGTTCATTTACCATATTATTCAAGTTGCAAATTTTATATTGGTACCACATGCTGTAGGTAACTTTGCACTTCCATATGGTTATAAGTCTTTTAACTGTAAAGCTTTAGCTTCGAGCAGCACTTCCCTCTGGCCCATCTCTCGCCCCATATGTACGACTCCCTGGACAGTGCTTGCAAATACTTGGAATCCTCGCCTTCCTTCGCGAACAAGTGGTCAACCGCTTCTGTGAGCAAAACGTGAATCCCCATAACGCTGATGCTCTTGATACTGCTGTAATAGCCGAATACTGGCTCTCCAAAAGAAAGCATGTCTCCATATGCAGCTCCACGATTTCCCCGATAGCCGCACCAAGCGGCGACAGCCATCTCTCCCTGACCGAAACCCACTCTTCGTCACTCATTGCGTCCACCTTGCATTTACCCATATTTTTTCCAACAAAAAGAAAATTTCGCTAAATGTATTTCCCCTTTTTTACAGACGAAAATATTGGACAAAGACAAAAAAGACAGGCAGCCCGCTCGGCATGCCTATCTTTCGCTCGACTATTTTTCTCCCTCTGCTTTGTCGGAAGCTTTCGTCAATTGACGCAAGGCGTAGCTCATTCTCACGACCTTGCCTTCCCGATCGCGGAAAAAGTCGATCCAGACGGTGGAATCCCGCCTTTTGAAAACGAAGCTGTCCTTGTCAACCGGAGTGAGCGGATAAGCAAGACCGTCCACCAAAAGTTGCAGCTTCCCTTCCCGCTTCTCGATCACGGTGTTCAGCCATTCCGCAGATCGATAGCTCCCGACGTACTCGGACAACTGATCATTCGCCAGTTCGTACGGGGCATACGTGTACAGCGGCGCCGCTGGCGGTCTTTGCGCAAGCGTATTCAAGAGCGCCACGACCAGTTCGCGGACAGATACGCCATCGAGGTTTGCCAGCACTACTCCAGTCAGTTCCATCGACGGAACGGAAAAAATGTGCGAGCTGATCCCTTTGAGCGAACCACCGTGCTCCAGCATCAAGCCTTCGGGAAAAGCCGGAGATACCATCAAACCGTAGCCGTAAGAGCGATGCCCATCACAGCGGGCGTGTGGCGCGAGCATTTGCCGGATACTGTCCGAAGACAAAATGTTCGCACGATTGTTCTCGGCATCCGGGCGAAAAATTTGCAGGTAACGCAGCAAATCGTTTACGGTCGATTTGAGAAAGCCTGCGGCGCGCATGGCGGGAGCGTCATGCCAGTACGGGGCGGCGATCACCTCGTTGTTTCCGTCGACTTTTTTGTTCGTGTACAAAACGGTCACGTCGTCCTTGTCCGCAAGCTCCTCCACGGCAAAAACCGTCCGCTGCATGCCAAGCGGCTGCAAAATGTGCTGCTTCACATACTGCTCGTAAGTCTGGCCGCTCGTCCGCTCGATGATCGCCCCAAGCAAGCCGTAGGCGTCGTTGTTGTAGCTGAACGCTTCTCCCGGTTCGCTGAGCGGCTTTCCTTCAAACCCGGCGATCGCTTGCAATACTTCTTCATACGTATCCAGATAGGGCACGGTCTTCAGCTCTTCTTCCGCTTCTGTCCCGATGATCGCAGGGTCTTGTTCCATGCTGCGCTTCATCGCTCCGTCCAAATAAGGCATCGGCGCCATCCCAGGCGTGTGCGTCATGAAATGGTGGATGGTAATTCGCTTGGTCAACTCGTCATCGCCCGTGCGAAACTCCGGCAAATAGCGGATGACCGGATCGTGGACGGACAGTTTGCCTGCCTCTTGCAACTGCATGATCGCCACACACGTAAACGACTTCGTAATCGAGGCGATGCCAAACACGGTATCGAGCGAAAGCGGCAGCTGTTCCTCCCTGTTGCGGTAGCCGAACGTCTTTTGGTACAACAGCTTTCCTCCGCGCGCGACCCCGATTGCCGCCCCTGGCGCCTGCGCTTCTTCAAGCAACAGCCTGGCGTACTCCTCAAACATTTTCATCTGTTCGTCCACTTTTCATCTGCCTCCCAGCGCCTGGTCGTAAATCGCCCGTGCGATGCGGGCAATCGCCAGCTCTGCCGCCGGCTTTTCCGTCACGGCCCGCGACAATACCGTAATCGCAATTGCTCCTTTATCCTCAGGCAAGTAAATGATTCCCGCGTCATTGACCACCGCATTGACTGTTCCGGTTTTGTGTGCGACCTTCGTTCCTTCCGGCAGCAAATACGGCAGGCGGCTGTTGAACTGTTGGCGGCGCAAAATGTCCAGCATGAGCTCACAGGAGGCAGGCGTCAAAATTTCTTTTCGTTCGATCATCGCAAGCAAGCGGTTGAGGTCGCGCGGCGTAGCCACGTTGTTGTCCCGCGTCGGCAGGGAGACATCGTGAACGATTTCATAATCGCCTGTCTCTTCCCGGCGCTCGTATTCGTCGTAGCCAGCCGCAGACGGAGCAGGCTCATTCATCCCGACACAGTGGTTGAGCAATTGCCAGCAAGTGTGCCGCAAATGAATCTGTTCCAGCCCCAGCTCATGCATATGGGCCTCTACCTTGTCGATGCCGCCGATCAGCTCGATGACCAAATCTGTCGCGTAGTTGTCGCTGACAATCGTCATCAAGGTCGCCAAGTCTTTTACGGTAAGGGCTGCGCCTGCGTCCAGCTCCTGCAAAATTCCCGAGCCTGGCACGCGGTTTTCTTTTTGCGAGGCGATCCGCTGGTCGAGCGCGACCCGTCCCGCTTCGACTTCGCGCATCAAGGTGACGAGAATCGGAATTTTGAATGCGCTCGCCAGTTGAAACAGCTCGTCATCCAGATGCCCGGCCTCCTCTTTCGTCTCCACGTGCAATGCCGCTACCCCAAACACTCCTGGCGCATCCTTGAGCGCTTCATCCAATGCCTTTTGCCAAGCCATAAGCATGCCTCCTCCTTTTTATGGAAACAGCCAACACACATGCATGCGGGTGTCGGCCATCTCTGTCTTATTGCTCTTTGTAGCCCCATTTGAAGTCGATGTAGCCTAGCGGGTCCACCGTGATGCCTTTGACCTTGTCATTTTGTACCCAGGAGTTGACGCTGCTGTACACGCCCGTGACTGGCATTTCTTCCATCAAAATGCTCTCCGCCTCGACCAAATATTGATTGCGCTTCGCTTCATCCGGCTCGGCGTACGCCTTTTTCACCAGCTCTACGTAGCGCTCGTTGTGCCAAAAGGTCGAGTTGTTGGAGCTGTACTTTTCCATCATCAGCTCCAAAAAGTTGACGGAGTCGTTGTAGTCGCCTGTCCAGCCTGTGCGGGAAATCATGTATTTGCCGTGCTCCTGATCGTCGAACATGACCTTCAACTCTTTGTTGAGCAGCTTGACGTCCACGCCGAGCACCTGCTTCCATTGGGCTTGCAGTGCTTCGGCAATCTTTTTGTTGAGGTCGGATGTGTTGTACAAATATGTGATCTCTGGCAGCTTGGCGAGGTTCAGTTCCCGCATGCCTTCTGCCAATAACTGTTTCGCCGTCTCCCCGTCATTATCCTTGAAGTAGCCATCCGGTTTCAGCGAGGCGGAGAGCGGCACAAAGCCCATCAACGGCGTCTGTCCGGCCTGGCCGATGTTGTCGGCAATATCTTTTCGGTTGATCGCGTAGGCAAACGCCTTGCGAATCTTCGCGTTCGTGAACGGCGGCTTTTCAGTCTGGAACAGCAAGTAGTAGTTGGTGGCGCGTTCCATCGTTTGCAGCTTGCCTTCATCGCGCAACGGTCCGATGGCGTCCGCAGGCAATCCGCTGATCGGGCCGCCCGCCCAGTCCAGCTCCCCGCTGTTGAACAGCTCCAGCTCTGTATTCGTATCTTCAATCATGGAAAACTCGATTTCGTCCAGCTTCACGACATCCTTGTCCCAATACTGGTCGTTTTTCGCCAGCTCGATCTTGTTTTTATGCTCCCAGTTCGCCAGCTTGAACGGCCCGTTCGTGACGATGGTTTCCGGCTTTTTCGCCCAGTCGGGATTGGCCTCGACAACTTTCTGGTTGACCGGATAGTAAAAGGTGGCGAGCGTCAGAAAATACGGCGTCGGATTTTCCAGAGTGACTTGCAATGTCTTTTCATCCAGCACCTTGATGCCTACGTCCTCCGCCTTTGCCTTTCCTTCGAAAAAAGCGCGGGCGTTTTTGATCGGATAGTATTTGTAAGCGGAGCCGCTCGCCGTCTTCGGGTTGAGCACGCGCAGCCAGGCGAAGGCAAAGTCGTTCGCTGTCACCGGATCGCCGTTGCTCCACTTGCTTGCGCGCAACGTGAATGTATACACTTTTTTGTCATCCGACAGCTTGATGTCCGAGGCGACAGAATTGACTGGCTTGCCATCCTTGTCCAGCCTGACGAGCGAGTCGTACAGCGAGCGGATAAAAGCGCCGGAGATCACGTCATTCGACATGCCGGAGTCCAACGTCTCCGGTTCTGAGGCGTTCATGTACAAAATTTGGGTGGCGGCCGGCTGCGACGGCGCTGGCTGGGACTGTTGCGTGGAATCGGCAGCAGGCTGATTCGTGCTGTCACTGTTGCTGCAACCTGCGAACAATCCCGAGAGCAAAACCAAGAGACTTGTAATGACGACTGGTCGTTTCATGCTTACCCCCATCTTTGTTCAGTTCAGTTCACTTCTAACTTCTGTATAAATATTCTGCAAATTGTGTGCCAGCTGTTTCTGCCAAGCTTGATCCAGCCTGCTTATTCACTGCTGCATACATGGGCCTTCGACTCATCCTGACAAAATGCTGCATAAAGCTGTCCAGCAGCAAAAAGATGGCTCACACGATCAGCCTGCCCATTTTTTCGCCTGATGAACACGCAAAAAAGAAGTATTCAACGTTGAATACTTCTATTCACTCACGAATATTCATTTTGCCTAGCCAATCGCTGGCTGATACATGGCGACGGCATCACACGATCTCCGGCAAAAAACGATCGGCACGTGCTTTTGCTTCGCCAGCTTTTTAATATTTTTGCTGAGACTGTGACTGACAAAGTTGATAAAGACGAGAACCAGCTCCGTATCGGCAGGAATCGTCGCCTTCACGTCCGACTTTTTTCGTCCAGATACGTGATATACATTCCGAAATCCTTTATCCTGCAACAAGCTCTCGATTTCTCCTACCCGATCTCCTCCAACTACAAGAACGCCTGCCATATGAAAGCTCCTCCTCTCTAATCTCCCATTCTCGTCTGTTTTGTCAGTCCGTCGCCTAGCCGTGCGTCCGATTCAACAACGGTCTGTTCTGAGTTGTCTGTCCTTCTTCTTTCTCTTTTTTGGCAGGGAGTCGGTATTTTTCTGTCCGCTCGATCTGAACCACCTGCGAATCGTGAACCACGATATGGATGGAACCAAATTCCAAACTGTCCAAGGCTCGCTCGATTTTCTCCCACAGTTGTTCATTCAGGGCATTCTCTTTCTTCGCCATTCGCTCACGCCTCCCTGGTTATGTTGTGAAAAACTAAATGTTTATTATTCATACCTATTTAGTATGTTTTGTGGCCTAATGTTACCTCTCGAAAGCCTTCTGTTGTCCAGCAGCGACGACACCGACTTTTCGAGAGGTCATGTCCTTTTGAAACGATAGCAGCGTTACCCTCCTCCTGTTCATATAGCGAAAGGCTCCCGACGATGCCGACATGGTCTTGTCTGCGCGGGAGCTTTCGGAAGTCCGATCAGCTATTCACTAAAATCCGATGTATTTACTTATGATTAGAGATTATCACAGACCCATTCCATCGGTCAATGCCCCAATGTTCTGATTTCGTCTGCGCAAGCCAGATTAAATGTGCCGCCGTTCCGTAGCTTGCTGTACAAACTGTTTGTGCCGCTCACGCATCCTTTGCTCTGTCGCTTGATCCAGTCCCCAATTGCCAAGGCTGGAAGCTGGCCGCAGCGCTGCGTACAAATCCCAGTACGCCAAGTCCGTATAGTCGAGATCAGGCATCCTCTCCCGATAAAATGCTGTAAAGGTGTCCATCGCTTCGCTGCCAAACGCCCAAAGCAGCTCCAGCCGGGCATTGCCCACATCTGCGAGCGGATCGCCCACAGCCGCATCTTCCCAGTCGAGTACGGCAGTCAGACGGCCATCCAGCCACATTGTATTGCCTGGCCAAAAATCTCCGTGCAACAAGACATCGCGATTTTTTCGCGCCAAGGGCCAGACAGTGCCCAGCAGCTCGCGAATCAGCCCCTCGTCCAGCGAGTCGTCCAGCTTTTCCGGTGTTTTGCGAAGCGTATCCGCTACCCAATCGGTCTGACGCGGCAAAAAGGTACTGGCTTTTTGTTCAGGGTCGATCCGGTGGATACGGGCAAGCACCTCTGCCAGTTGGGACAAATAAGCGGACAGATTGGCTGGTTGGAAGCCTGTCTGTCCCTCGACGAATGTCGTGACAAGGCACGGCGAGGCAAAAATAGTTGCCGATGCTTCCAGATGGAGCGGCTGCGGCGCAGGAATATGCGCTTCCTGCAACAGTTGCAGCAGCTTGTATTCGTCGGAGGCGATCTGTGGATTGCGCTCGCGATCTGCTGCGCCGTGTTGCCGCACAACCATTTTTTTGCGCGTCCCGTCCGCACACTCCAGCTCTAGCGCTGTCACCGTCGCCGAGACGCCGCCGACAAGCTCCCAGGCGCGAAGCAGCTTCCCGCAAGGTTCGATTTTTCCTGCCAGCTCTCCCCATTTGTCCAGCTTGTTTGCTTGAGTCATGTTTGTTCGTCCTCCTGTCCGCTCTTCGGAAAAAGAGCCATCTAGTGTCGCTGTCAATCAGTCTGGCCGTATCCGCCAGGCTACTTCCTGCTTGCGCTTTTGCAAAAGCTTGCGGCACGCCTCGGCCATCAGCGCTATTCCTTGCTCGATCTTGTCTGTGTCTGTCTGGATGATGCTAAGGCGCAATCCGTTGTCCCGGCCAAAGCCTGACAAATAGTTTTGGTCCGTCGAGCGCACAGAGACGTGCTGCTGGTGCAAAGCAGCGATCACGTCGTGGGCATCCAGCTCTTTCGGCAGAACGATTGTGGTAAAAATTCCGCCGTGGGCAGCCGGACACTGAATGCTTGGGTCCAGGTGGCGGCGGCAAGCTGCGGCAAGTGCATCCATCCTCGTCCGATAGCGCTCTCTGACCATCGCGGCATGATGATCGTACATCCCCGAGTTCAAATACAGCTCCAGAGCAGCCTGGGACAAAACGGACGTGCTGGAGTCCGCCGAAGCTTTATGCAGGCGAAATGTCTCCATGACCGCTGGCGGCAAGACGACAGCAGCCAGGCGCAGTCCGGGCAACATGATTTTGGAAAAGCTTTTCACGTAAATGACGTGCCCTGACAGATCGTAGCTGTAGAGCGGATCGGCCTTCGCGCTCGTCTCCATATCCGCCAAATAGTCATCCTCCACCACAAATACCCCGTAGCGCTCCGCCAGCCTGGCGATTTGCCTTTTCTCCTCGGCTCCGTAGCTTGTCCCTAGCGGATTGTGAAAGCGCGGCATCGTATAAAAAAATTTGATCGGCTTGCTGCGAAACTGCTGCTCCAGCTCGTCCAGATCGATGCCTGCCGTCGTCCGCCCGATGCCGTATGTCGTGACACCAAGCAGTTGCAAGGTGCGAACCATGCCGTGAAAAGTAGGCTGCTCGACCAGGACGGCGCTTTTTCCATTGGGAAAAGGCATGGACGACAAGAGGTGCAGCGCTTGCTGCGAGCCGGAAACGACGCAAATCATGGACGGCTGCGCGAAAACTTGCGAATGGGCCAAATGCTTCTCCAGCTCCCGGCGCAAAGAGTAAAAGCCTTGCGGATCGCAATAAGTGAACAGCTGATCCTCGTACAGTTCAATCGCCCGGTTCAGGCAATGCTGGAAGTCTTTATACGGCATGACTTCCGGGTCTGGACTGGCCGCGGAAAAATCGATTTGTCCCTGTCCCGCTCCCGTTCGCGTGACGGCCTGCGGGCGCAGCACCGCGTAATAGCCGCTTTTTTGCACTGCGTACACGAGATGCTCTTTTTCCAGCTCCTGATACGCCCGGATCGCTGTATTCGTACTGCAATTCCACCGCTCGGAGGCTGTACGGATCGACGGCAGCTTTTCTCCGGGGCGTATTTTGCCCGTCAGCAACTGTTGTTTGAGCTGTTGCTTGAGCGCCTCGTATTTTTTCTCCACCCTTGTCCACCCGCTCTCCATCTGTGTGGGTACAGATGCCCTTTTTCCTCGTTTCTCCCTGGTTGTTCCTTACAGTATAGTGAATCGTAAGTCAGTCAGTAAACAGGAGAAAGGATGAGCAACAGATGGAATGGAAGCACCCCGAATTGCCTTACACAATCAGTGATGATCCGAAGCTGCTCGACGAAGAGCAAATTTTTGCCTGGCTGTCTACGACCTACTGGGCTGGCGAGCGTCCGAGAGAAATGATCGTCAAAGCCATTTCGCAATCGCTCTGTTTCGGAGTGTATCACGAGAGCGGACAGGCCGGGTTTGTCCGGGTCGTCACCGATTACGCGACTTTTTCTTGGGTGTGCGACGTCTTCATCGATCCCGCCCACCGCGGAAAAGGGCTGGGCAAATGGCTGATGGAGGTCATGGTGCAGCACCCGGCTATTCGCCATACAAACATGACGCTGGCAACGCGGGATGCCCATGGGCTGTACGAAAAATACGGCTTCGTCCGCAAAGAGATGATGCGTAGAATGGCAGAAGTACCGATGCCGCTCTCGTAATGGCAAAAGCGTGTTCCGCCAACAAAAAAATCCGTGGGGATATGCTCCTCAACGGATTTTTGCCGTTTGCCTGACTTGACCGTCCCGTTCAATGCTTGCCCCGAACGAAATCCGGTTCAGCTTGTCGATCATGCGCTGTTTGCCTTGACTGTCCTGCTCCGCGGGCTGTCCATTCACGATTTTCACAGGAATGACGCGGGAGCTGGTTTCTTTCTCTTTAAAAGCAAGCTCTACCATCATCGCTTCGCGTCCTTTCGTGTTGTACGAGGTCGTAAACACAAAGTTGCCGACGCTGTAGTAGATCGGGACTTGCTTGTAAAATTCGACGCCCATCACGGAATGGCTGTGTGAGCCGACGATCGCGTCCACGCCGTTGTCGATCAGCTTTTTCGCCAGCTCGCGCGCATACGGCTCAGGCGTGTCCTTGTACTCCAGGTTCCAGTGCATCACCGCAATCGTAATATCCGACTGGGCAACCGCCTGCTTCACATAGGACAGCATCGGTTCGTAGGAGTAGGCGTGAGCAAGTCCCGGCTTGTTTTTGCCCGCGTACCAGCGATAATTGGGCAGCACGTGGCTCAGGCCGATCACTGCCACTCGCTTGCCCTTGATCGTCTGGATCTGCGGCGCAAATGCTTCCGCTTCGTTTTTGCCTGCGCCCACGTAGCCGATTTGCTGCTTGTCCAAATGTCCGAATGTGTCCAGCAAAGCGTCTACGCCGTAATCGAGCGTGTGGTTGTTAGCCAGATTGACTACGTCGATGCCGGCATTTTTCAGTCCGTTCAGTGCGCTGGGCTGGGCGCGATACGTAAATTCTTTTTTCTCCGGCTTGCCGCGTGTGCTGACAGGCGTCTCCAGATTGGCGATGGCGAGATCAGCTTGTCGCAGAAACTCCCCTGTTTTTTGAAACGGATAGTCTACCCCGTGCCGTCCGATTTGCACCCCCACGCTTTTATCCAAAATGATGTCTCCCACAAACGCAATCCGGATTTCCTCCGCCGTCTCCTCTTGCTTCGCGTCCGCACCTGTCGCATGGATGGTCGGCGGACTTGCACTGCTGACCGCGAGCACCAACGCAGCAACGGCCACAGCAGCCGCACCGCTCCAACGAACAATTCCCATCCGCCTCACACGCCCTCTTGCTTTTTTATGCTCATTGTAGAAGGCTTGGGGCAAAAAGAGTGTTGAAGCGTGTCTTCGGACTTGCCATCATTTCTCGCCCTCATTTGACGAGACTTTTTTCCATGTCGAAGCGTGCTGTTTTCGCTAGTATAATAAGGACATACCTTTTACGCTGCAAAGAATGGAAAGGAGGAAAAATGGGTCAACCATCCGTTATGTTGAAAACGAAAACAGCGGTCCCTGCCTATCGCTTCGACAGTGTAAAGAGAAGTCATCTGCTGGAACAAATGAACAATGGGCTACAGTGCCGGCTCACGTTTGTAAACGCACCGGCGGGCTACGGAAAGACAACGCTGCTTTGCCAATGGGCGCACGATTTCAGCGGGCAGCTGGCGTGGCTTTCGCTCGATGAGAAAGACAACGATCTCGTCCGGTTTTGGCGCTATATCGTGCATATGCTGACAAATGCCTCTTCCCCGCATCTGGCGGAGAACATGGAAAACTCCATGAAGGCAACCTCTCATACTTCGATTTTTTCGTTTATAGACTCGCTGCTCAATGAGCTGGCGACAACGATTCACCAGCCGCTGGCGATCATTCTCGATGACTACCATGTGATTTCGGAAAGCGCGATCCACGACAGTCTCGCTTACTTTATTGAATATTTGCCAGGCAACTGCCATGTGTACATCGCCAGCCGCAGTGCCTTGCCCTTTTCAACGGCAAAATGGCGTCTTCGGAGCGAGCTTGTTCATCTGACGCCACAGCAGCTGTTGTTCGATCAAGCCGAGGCGTTCAGCTTTTGTCAGCAGGTGCATGGCTTGCTGCTTTCCGAGGAGCAAATCGCCAGTCTCGTCGCCAGCACAGAAGGCTGGGTCGCCGGGCTGCAACTCGCTGCGATTTCGCTTTCCACCTCCGGGAACCACGAGCGGTTTTTTGCCAAATTTACGGGGGCACACCGCGACATCTCCGACTATTTGTTTCACGAAGTGCTGGTGCAGCTGCCCCAATCGACGCGCGATTTCCTGTTGCTGACCTCCGTGCTGTCGCGGCTGGACGCCCACGTATGCAACGCGCTGGTCGGCATGACGGGCAGTCAGCAAGTTTTGGCTGAGCTGTACAGACAAAATATATTTTTGTTTCCCCTCGACGACGATCAGACTTGGTATCGCTACCATCATTTGTTTGCCGATTTTTTGCGCAGCCAACTGGAGCTGACTTACCCTGGCAAAGCTTACGAGCTGCACAAGCTTGCCAGCGAGAGCTTTGCTGCGCGCGGATTTCTGGACGAAGCCATCGAGCATGCGATTTGCGCTTGCGATTACCCGCTCGCCGTGCAGTTGCTTGCGCAGCACTTCCCGACGTGGCTTTCGCGCGGCGAATTTTTCACCTTGCTGCGCGCGCTTACGAGCATCCCGGATCACGGACAAAATATGCCGCCGCTGCTCAGGCTGCTCTACGTCTTTTTGCTAATCGCTTGCGATCAGACCAGTCTTGCCCAAGCTGAGCTTGACCTTCTGGAAAAAGACTGCCAGAGCATGCCCCCATCCGCGGAGCGCGAACAGTTTGCCAGCGGCCTGTTTTTTGTCCGGGCCAATCTCGTCTTTGCCAACGGCGATTTCGCAAGCTGGGTAGCCAGCTCGTCCCAATTGCAGGAGGACTTGCCGCAAAACCCGTTGTTTTATCATCTGAACTACAACACGACCGAGCCGTTCATCCGCAGGACGCGATTCGGCTTGAAAGGGATGCTGTCCGAGGAAACAGAGCTGGTCGGCAAGCAGTTTTCCGCCATTTTGGAGGCGCACGGCTGGCAGGACTCCTTGATCAACAAATACGTCGTCCAGGCGCTGGCGGAAGGGCTTTACGAGGAGAACAAGCTCGAAGAAAGCTTCGCGTTTTTGCAAAAAATCGCGCCTGTAGCGCTACAGCAAAAAATTCCCGGACTTTATGTTCCGTATGTACTGACTCATGCCCGGCACTTGCTGGCGAACCAGGATTTCAAGGAAGCGCGAAGGCTTGTCCAGGAAGCGATGGAGATTGTCACGGGGTGGTCGCAGCTGTACTGGATCAGTCCGTTGCGCGCTTTTCAGGCGTACATCGCACTCAGGGAAGAAGATGTGGCCTGGGCCGAGGCAGAGCTTGCCAAGCTGCCCCGCTCCACTTTTCACAAACCCAGTATTCATAAAGAGCTGGAGCAGTTGGCCTATGTCCGGCTGCTGCTCGCCAAACAGCAGGAGGCAGATGCGCTCAAGATTCTTGCCCCTTTGAAGCAAATTGGCGTCAGGGAGGGACTGTTAGGCAGCCAGGTAGAAATCGCCAATCTGCAAGCGATGGCGCTCCAGCAGCAAGGCAATAAGCGCGAGGCGTTGGCACATCTGCACGAGGCCCTTGTCATCGGGGCGAAAAACTTGTATGTACGCAGCTTTTTGGATGAGGGTCTGGCTATGCACAGCTTGCTCAGCGCTTACCAGCAGCGGGAAAACTCCAGGACGGAGCAAGCTCCTCCGGTCATTTCTCCCGACTATGTGCAGCAGTTGCTTGAGCTTTTCCCGAAAAAGCGGGCAAGAGCGCATGGCAGCTCATTCTCGCCGCTTCCAGAGCCGTTGACAGGCAAGGAAATGATCATTTTGTCCATGCTCGGCCAAGGGGCGTCCAACAAGCAAATTGCCGAAGAGCTGGGCAACACGGTCGGTACGGTCAAAGTGTACCTGCACCGGATTTACGGGAAACTCGGTGTGGAAAACCGTACCCAAGCGCTGCTCCGGGCACAGGAAATCTCGCTTTTGGAGGCGCCGACAAGCACTATGTTATAAAGCTGAGCTTTAGGATGAGAAAAGGCTTCGCCACGGTTTTGTGGGCGGGGTCTTTTTTCTTTTGGGGATAGTCGGGAGTTTCAAGGAAATTACTGATTGCATGAAAGCCTGTTTGAGTGTCGCTTTGTCGGGTGCGAGTGATCCAGCCATCTTCCGCCCCTTTCGCGAGCAGCCATAATCCAACGAGCAAAGCCGCGAGGGCGAGGTACCCCCGCTTGTGGTCAGCGCTCCGATCTGCAAGCCTTTATCTGCTGTGGCGAGCCAGCCATCCCGCCATGACTGCCGGAGACAAATACGCCATCATGACTTCCCGCCACAGCACAAACGATTTCGCCTTGCCTTGGGGCGATCCGTCCTCGTCTCAGCGACAGCCGCTGTCTTTGCCCGATGATTCACTCCCATGAATGAACTTCTTCCTTGTTTTTTGAATATATAATTAGGCTCCTAACTATATACCTGTGAAAATGGGCTAGTTTTCCTAGCCCGTCTTTACCTTTTCTTGCTGTTTGCTTGCACGTCTTTCTTTTCATCTGTCAGTGCCGAGATGCCTTCTGTCACGCGACCAAGCAGGGACAGAAATACGCTGCGCTCCTCCAGCGAAAGGGAACTGACCATCGCTTCCAGCCGCATGAAATGCTCAGGCGCCATGTCCCTCAGCTTGCTCGCACCCGCTTCGGTCAAAACAACCGCTTTTTGGCGTCCATCCTGCATGCTTTTTCGCCGGGAGACGAGTCCATCGCGCTCCAGCACGTCAATCAGGCCCGTCACCGTAGCGCGGGTGACGCCGAGATTGTCTGCCAATTGCGAAGGCAGCAGCTCTCCGTCGTTGGTTTCCAGCTCCGCCAAAAGCCGATAGCGCCCGGTTGACAAGCCGAAGCGGCCAAAGTGAATCTCCGCTGCGCTGCCGAGTTTCGCTCCCGCCTCCATCAGTCGCGCGGCTACGAGAACTGCCTGTGCGTCTACGTCCAGACTGTAGCGCGCAAGCTGTCGCTTCGTCTGGTCAAGCGAAGGAGCAGAGTCGAAGTCATGCTTGTTTTTCGGTTCGTTGTTCATGCACGTAGTATGGTGCCTAACTGCTTTTCGTGTCAACCAAATTTTCCAAACTCATTTTCAGTAGACCAGACAGGCTCGATCGGCTTATTTCGGTTGCATCCGAATCGCCCCGTCCAGCCGGATTGTCTCTCCATTCAGCATCGGGTTCGTAATGATGCTGTTCACCAGCTTGGCGTACTCGTCGGGCTGGCCCAATCTCGGTGGAAAAGGCACAGTCGCTCCCAACACGTCTTTTATGGCGCGGGGCAGCTTGTCGTACATCGGCGTGTCAAACAAACCAGGAGCGATCGTCATCACCCTGATTCCATACGGAGCCAAGTCCCTCGCCAACGGCAAGGTCATGCCAACAATCCCGCCCTTTGCAGCGCTGTAAGCCACTTGTCCGACCTGCCCGTCAAAAGCAGCGATAGACGCTGTATTGACGATCACGCCGCGTTCGCCCGTTTTGGCTGGCTCGTTGCCTGCCATCTGCTCGACTGCCATTCGCACGACATTAAACGTGCCGATCAGGTTCACTTGCACGACTTTGCTGAATGTCTCCAAGGAATGAGGGCCGTTTCTGGACAGCGTCTTTTGCCCCAGAACCATTCCTGCGCAATTGACTGCGGCGTGAATCGTGCCGAAAGCTCCCGCCGTGCGCTCGATCGCCTCCCGCACGCTCGCTTCGCTCGTCACATCCGTCTGTACGAACAGGGCGTGATCGCGTCCCAGCTCATTTGCCAGGGCGTACCCCCGTTCGAGGTCCTGATCAAGAATGGCTACTCTTCCTCCGTGCTCTACCACATTCCTCACAGTGGCTTCCCCCAACCCGGAAGCTCCACCCGTTACAATGGCAACCACATCCCGAATGTCCACGCCATTCTCCCCCTTCCTGCAAATCGACATTCAGGATAAATAAATGCAAGTTGAGTACCAGCCGCGAAAAGCGCTGCCAGCCCTTGCTTCGGGTTACCGAAACTGTCCTTGTGTCCAAGCCGTTCGGACACTCGTGAGACAGTTTTCGTCCGATAAATGGACACGAACCGCCCTTCCTTCCGCTCAGCGCACAGGCCAGCAGCTGTGGTCATTGGCGTGCAGCAAAGCGGCTGAGAAAAACACAAGCAGTCTTTCACGGTGTCGTCAAAGCCATTCAGAAAAAAGCTGCGGAAGTGTTGCCCATGCCCAAGCAACGCTTTGTCTGGCCTTATCTATTTGGGACACGCTCAGCGAACTGAATCAGCGAAGAGTCAAATAAACAGGATGCACAAATAACCCCGCAAAAGGCGACTGCCCTTTCTTCGGGGTTTTGTTTGTTCTTGGCCAAAACAATGCCGTGACTCGGCTTCCAGCAGACTGTAGTTGGCGGGCACTGTCAAGCTGCCGAATTACGGCGCAATTTGCTCAACGAGATGAACGATGGCTTGCGCGACCTTTGCTTCGTAGCTCTCTTGGCGGCACAGTTCATCCCATAGTTGCTCATGCTCTTTTTCACCGGGCACATCAGCAGTTTTATGCTCTGCCTGCCCGTCTCCGCCAGCCGCGGCGGCCACCTCGGCATTTTGCGCACGATTGCGGACCAGCTCGTGTACCATGAGCAAACTCAGCAGCTTGTCCATATTCGCCTGATGACGAATCAGGTGCGGCTCCATCCGTCTGGCCATCTCCCACAGCTTCTCTGTTTGATCTTGTGCGGTCAGCATTTCCCTCTCAAACCTCCACACGGAACATAACTAAACAACATTAATTATATCTAATTATAATCAAATATAGAAAGATAAGAAATCAATCCGCGCTATTTTCCTGGACAGGCTGACGGAGATGCTGTGTGGAATCAGGAGAAAGTAGTCCGACCCTATTTTGTTGTATGATGGGCATATGCACGAACTGCTCGTTGGCCGCAAAAGTGTGCCCAACGCTATTTTTCCAACCCGGGAGGAACTATGGATCGCATTCAATATTTGTCGCAGTTCAATTTGTTGCGTTCCCTTTCCAGCGAAGACCTGATCGAAATGGACGAGCTGACCTCGATTACGACTTTTCCGAAATATACATTCATTCAAACGCCCGACACGTTCACGGAGGGGCTGTACTTTGTGAAGCGAGGGAAAGTGCGTTTGTATCGGCTCAATGAGGAAGGCAAGCAATTTACTTTGGATATTTTGCGCGAGGGGAACATCTTTGGCGAGATGGGGGATATTTCGCTAGGGACGCGCGGCCTGTTTATCGAGACGGTCGAGGAAAGCGATATTTGCGTGATGGACAAGGAGCGCTTCGAGAGTTATCTTCTTCGTCGGCCACGTTTCATGCTGAATATGATCAAAGTAATGAGTGAGCGCTTGTCGCACATGAGCAGTCTCGCGCAAAGCCTTGCTCTCAGAAAGCTGCACGACAAAATTATCCACGTTCTGGCGGAGCTTTCCGAACGGTTCGGGGTTCAGGACGATGGCGACGATTACAGCCGAATCGACATGCCCCTCTCCCATCAGGAAATTGCCCACCTGGTAGGGGCTTCAAGAGAAGCCGTGTCTGTAGCGTTGAAAGAGCTTGCGGAGGCGGGCATGCTCCGCACCGGGTTCCGTACAGTGACCGTCCACCGCGACATTCTCCGGGCGGCACAAAAACTCGCTCAGGATGACAGCTTGTGAACTGCATTACATCTTTTCCATTCGTGCTTCTCTTATGATGAAGAAGAGTTGAATGACAGGACGAAACGGAGAGAGAACGAGATGGAAAACAGGCCACTGGCTTCTTTGCAAACAGAATTGGATCGTGCTACCGCGCAGATGGAGCAAAACTTGCCCGCTGAAATGGTCAAGATGTTCGAGCAGTCAATCCAGCAAGTAAAGGCATCCGCTGGTGCTGCTGGCTTGAAAGCCGGAGCACAGGCACCAGACTTTTCGCTGACGGATCAAAACGGTGCCAGCATGACTTTGTCTGAACTGACGGTCAATGGCCCCGTCGTTCTTTTGTTTTATCGCGGCGTCTGGTGCCCGTTTTGCAATATTGCGTTGCGGGCTTATCAACAAGCGTCAGCACTTTTTGCGGAGGCAGGAGCGCAACTTGTGGCGATCAGTCCGCAAACGCCGACCTATTCAGCCAGCATGAAGGCAAATAACGAACTTGGATTTCCGCTTTTGAGCGATCCTCGCAATGAAGTCGCAGCCCGCTACCATCTCGTATTCGAGCTTCCGGAAGCGCTACGGGGAAGTTACCAGTCTCTTGGCATTTCTCTCGACGAGTATCATGGCGATTCTTCGTGGAAGTTGCCTGTGCCCGCGACATATGTGATCGACCGTGAGAACATGATTCGTCTGGCTCACGTCGAAGCTGACTACAAGCAGAGGCTGGAGCCTTCCCACGTATTGGATTTGCTGACTTCACGAAACGATTGGTAATCACGATTACGGAGGCGGCTATGCTATGACATTCGACGAAATGGCTTCGATTTCAGAAAGGGTGCTGAATCGGAAAGGAGCCAGAAAAGCTGGCGACATTCTCCCGGATGTGCTCGTTTTATTGAATGGCGGACGAATCGAGAGTGTCAATTTGACAGAGTGGTTGGCAGTCGATCATTTGCAACTGCTTAGGCACATCCTGGTTGAGCTTCAGTTGCAGCAGCATGCTGACGCGATGTTATCCGCGCTGGAACGGATCGCGGGGCAGCCGACGATGAAAGTCATCCCCGCCATTGCGGTCGAATGGCTAGAGGTGTTCCGTCAAAAGACTGGCGAGGAGCGTACACAACTGTTCCAACGCTTGGCGGCGCATCCGTCAGATAGCGTGCGCTGTTGGGCAGCTTACATCGTGGGGTTGGATCAGTTGGAACTGGAGCAAAAACTGGCGCTCATTCGCCCGTTTGCCGCCGATAGCCACTTCGGCGTCCGCGAAATCGCATGGATGGCTGTCCGAGACTCTGCTTCCCAACAGCTGAAACTAGCCATCCGCCTGCTGGGCGCTTGGGTACAGGAACCGAATGCCAATCTCCGCCGTTTCGCCGTTGAATTGACCCGTCCGCGCGGCGTTTGGGCCAAGCATATTGCGGAGTTGAAGGAGAATCCCGAATGGGGGCTTCCCCTTTTGGCGCCGTTGAAAGCCGATCCATCCAAGTATGTCCAGGATTCGGTTGCCAATTGGTTAAATGACGCAGCCAAGTCGCAGCCGGATTGGGTCGTTCAAGTATGCCGCGCGTGGCTGGATGCATCCGATGAGAAAGCGACCAAGCGGATCGTGGCGAGGGCGCAAAGAAGTATGAAGGGCTAGGATGGGGGATGCTTTGTAGATTGCGTCATCGGGAGTTTCAAAAAAATACCAATGCAAAAAGCTTGCTTGGGGTAATGCTTTGTAGGTTACGTCATCGGTACTTCAGGTGAAGCGAGGAAAGAGACGAATCGCTGTAGCTTCTTGGGATACCCCCTGGGGGCTTAGACTGCACGGCTCCGGGGAAAAA
>NZ_DOTK01000059.1:0-321 GCF_003521185.1 Brevibacillus sp. | reverse complement strand
ATCCCAAAGAGCTTTCGCGGATTCGTCTCTTTCCTCGTCAGCGGCTGGTTGTTGTCATCGGGAGTTTCACGGAAAAATGCCAATGCATAAAAGCTTGTTTGGGGTAATGCTTTGTAGATTGCGTCATCGGTACTTCAGGTGAAGCGAGAAAAGAGACGAATCGCTGTAGCTTCTTGGGATACCCCCTGGGGGCTTAGACTGCACGGCTCCGGGGAAAAAGCGAAACCGCGTCAAAAGCAGTGGCTCAAAGAAGTGGGAGCACGTTGACGCTTAAAACCGTGTTTCGCTTTTTCCTCAGAGCCTCGGTCGGTATCCCAAAGA